>DATIFQ010000389.1:0-2573 GCA_035455185.1 Bryobacteraceae bacterium
TCGGTCCGAGCCGCTGGTGTCGAGCCGAATGCGCTTACCGACGGGCTCCTCATTCGGGAAGTAACGCCGAACAAATGCCTGGTTGACGAGGGCCACCGGCGGCGCCTGCGTGGAGTCGGAAGGCAAGAAGTAGCGGCCGCGAATCAGCGGTATTCGCAGTGTGCGAAGATAATCGGCGCTTATCGCGAAGTAATCGGTCCGCTCCCTCTCCGTGCGTGACATTGCAGGCTGGCCCTCGATGCTAAACGTGACGATGCGAACGTACTCACCGGGTACCAGCGTACTCGTGGCGCCCGCCGAAATGACGCCGGAAAGTGCCTCCAGACGCTCGATGGCTCGGTGGAAGAAGGCCGCCTGCTTGGTAGGATCATTGTAGCGCGTGCTCGAAAGAGAGATGTTTGCCGTCAAGACCTGATCCGGGTCAATTCCGAAACCATCGTGAACTTTGTCGAGAAATTCCTGGATGAAAACTCCCGCTCCGATCAGAAGCACCAGCGACAGGGCGATTTGCGCCGTCACGAGGACACTCTGTGTCCGGTGGCGGGCCCTGCTCTGCGAACTCGCACGGCCACCTTCTTTGAGAGTCGAGTGAAGATCCACGGCCGTCTGGTGAAGAGCGGGCGCCAAGCCGAAAAGGATAGCTGCGAAAACCGATATGCCGAGCGTGAAGATCAGGACGGTATGATCGATTGTCACTTCGTGCGCTATCGATATGACGTCGGGGCTCGAGCTGAGACCTCTACGGAACAAGTCCACACCCCAGGAAGCAAACAGCAGGCCCAGCGCGCCGCCAGCCAGGGCGATCAGGAGGCTCTCGACCAACAATTGGCGGACCAGGCGGAAACGACTCGCGCCCAGGGCCACGCGCACGGCGAACTCTCTTTGGCGCTCGGCGCCGCGTGTAAGCTGCAGGCTGGCGATGTTGACGCAAGCAATGAGCAGAACGAAGAGGACCACTCCCATCTGCAGCCTCATGCCATTCCGAAACTCATCGGCAATGTAGTGCTGGATGGACATTGCCGCGGCGCTCCAACCCTTGCTCGTGCCAGGGTAAGCTTGCTCGGAGCGTTGGGCGAGCTCCGCCATCTCAGCCTTTGCCGTCTCAACGCTGACCCCGGATTTCAAGCGAGCCAAGACCTCCAGGCTGCGTTTCTCCCGGGCTGCCGGGGAAAGGTTCTCCGCCGCGAAGACGAGCGGCGCCCACAATTGCGGGCCGTAGACTCCCAGCCGGTAGTCCCTCGGCATGACCCCCACCACGGTGTAACTCTCGCCGTCGAGGCGCACTACCTCCCCGATCACCTTGGGGTTGGAGCCGAACCGACGTTGCCATAATCCATAGCTTAGGATGACGACTTGGCCGTGGCCCGGCTGGTCCTCATCGGGCAGGAAGGTCCGCCCCAAAGCAGCCGACACGCCCAGGACATCGAAATATTTTGCGGAAGCGCGCATCCCCACGAGCCGCTCCGGCTCACCGTGTTCCGTAAGAGCGAAATCGCTCCAATCGCTCGCAACCATATCCTCGAAGGCACTGCTCTGCTCCCGCCAGGCAACAAAATCAAAGGCCGAAACAGGCTTGCGGTCCCATCCCCATTCCGGCCCCTTGGCTGGGTCAACGGATACGATCACAACCACACTGGCGGGGTCTTGGATGCGCGGGCGCCGCAACATAAAGCCGTTCACCGCGCTAAAGATGATTGTATTGACTGCGATTCCGAGCGCCAGTGTCACGACGGCTGCCGCCGTGAAGCCTGGATTCCGCCTCAGTTGTCTCAATCCGTAACGTAGGTCTTGAAGCATGAAGGAGCCCTCTAGATCGAAATTTCCGGTGTAATGAAAGCCCCACGAAGGATTGTTCCAGACGTGGGAGGGTAGCCACGGCGAGGTAGACCATTCGCCGTAGCTTACCAACCAGCTCAGCCGCATCCCTTGAGACACGTTTGCAGAGTTCGTCTCACATTCGCTAGGCAGGCCCCCACCTGACCAGGAGCCAGGGTTTGACACTGCTTTGCGGCAGCTTCGGCCGCATTCAAACAGGTCTGCTGACAGGTCGGCATAGCCATCGCCAGTTGGGAGCAGAACGCCAAAGCGATTATCAGCCTTCTAAATTTCATGCACGATCCTCATTTTCGTCGCCATACTAGAATGTTATTCTCACAGCAATTTTACCTCCACGGAGATAAGACCCTTAAAAGCAAGAAACTGCGAAACGATGACATCCGGAGTAGATCAGGCTGGGCGGTTTTGGGATTCGCTTGTCCGAATCCGCGGGTGTAGAGGGGCGTCTTGAGAACGGGCTTCTATCCACGTACTTTTCTCCCACGCAAACGGGCATTTGAAAGCGGTCCGTTCGTCCACCGTCCAATTCCACAGGCGGCAAGCCAGTTGGGCGGACGGACCGCTATTTTTTCGAGTTTCGCGGGTCGCGTGGCTTTCCCGCGAGAGGGCGGCGAGTTCGACAGCCTTGTCGGCGATGACCTGTGCGTAGGTGCGTCCTTCAGGGTCGTCAGGAAAAGGTCGTGCAAGCGATCGCTCGTAGCAGGTACTCAACTTGACCGTGCCCTTGGGCCTGCCGC
>DATIFQ010000390.1:0-5013 GCA_035455185.1 Bryobacteraceae bacterium
GATCCGGTTCACATCGCGGTAGAGTGTGATCCTCGTGGTTCGGGCCAAGGGTGCAGGAGCTTGCGCCTTAAGAGTGACCGACACGGGTCCAGCGTTTTCGATCTCCAACTCGCCCTCAGACGGTCCGAGGTCGTTGATCGAGCGGCCGGCGATGGTCCGGGCGAACTCGCGGTTTCCGCGCGTCTTGTCGATGAGGCTGGTGATGGCTCCGTTGGGGTCCACCGCCAGCCGGTAAAAAGCATTCTCCAACACCCGATCCCGGACCGTGGGAGAGCCGGACAATGTTCGCGGCGCGCCGGGGCGGATTTCCAGTACTCGGTAACCGACCGGAGGGACGTCGGCCGCCAACACCCGCAGCCGGCGGCGGCCTTTGGCATAGGTTCTCCAGTCGGTCGTGACCACTTGCGATGGAAGTTCGACGCCGCCCTCCAGGTCGACGACGCGGACCTCCGGCGGTCCCTCATACGGCAAGTCCACCACATCGGTTCGCGTCCAGCTCAGTGGGTTGAACACGTAGAAACGGGGGTTGGATCCCTGACGCCGAATCAAAGCCCCGAGCGCGTAGGCGGCGTCGGATTCCAACCGGCCGGCGTAGTCCTCGATTTCCCCGGTCAGCTTGCGACCCCACTCGGCGCGCGCGGAACGCGTGACAGGGCCGTCGCTGGTCCAGTTGTGCTCCCAGAAGAGCCCGAGATTAAGGAATGCCAGGTCCCGTGTGCTCTCGCGGCCATTGAGAAACGTCGGGCGCTTCAGACTTACCAGGGTCGCCAGCGCCTCTGCAGTGCGCAGTTTCTCGACGGATCGGCGGACGCGCGCCGATACCTCCGCCACCGAGGCGGTGTACAGGTCCCACTCGTTGCCGAAGGCGGCCGAGAACGCCGGCAGTTGCTTTCCGTACGTCGTTTCGAAATCACGGAAGAAATCCTCCTCGTTCGAAACGATCACTTTGCGCGCCGGCGTGGTCGTTTCCCGCGCTGCGGCTACTACCTCCTGATCGAGCGTCTTAAGGCGGTCCCAACCCTTCCCGAAGATGCCGATCACACGGTAAGGCCATGCGGATTGAAATCGCGGGTCGGTTTCCACGAAGCGCAGTGAGGCAGCGGGATCGAAGGCTTCGGCGTACCCGCCTACGCATTTGTTGGCTGTCTCGCCTTCCCGAAGCAGGGAGTTCCACTTCATGAGAATGCGGCTGTTATCCGGCCCCTGCCACCAGTAGATCTCGTGCGGGCGCAGCGTATGCCGGATGGGAGCCAGGCGGCTGGCGCATCCGCAAATGCCGCGCCAACTGTAGCGGGCGCCGGAGCCGGCGAAGAGCGCCCCCAGCCCGTAGGGCAGTGTCTGGTTCTCCATGGCGACGGCGAGCGGGAAACGAATGCCGTGGCGGCGCTCCACGCGGCCGGCGTAGTACATTCCGCGGAGAATGGCCTCCAGAGGCGTTCCGCCATAGCAGGACACGAGCGTGTTTAACGGCACGCTGATGTGCCCGTCGCGCACGCGCCGCAGAAAACGCTCGAACTGGGCCGGCGTTTTGTTTTTCTCGTAGATCCACATCCATAGGCTGCCGTCGCAGTTCCAGCGGCTTTGGCGTTCAGGTGCGTTCGACGCGGTCTTGTCAGCCTGGTCCAGATAGTAATCGAGCGTTTCCAGGAAAGCCTGCCGATATGTCTCCTCGTCGGCTGACCAGACATAATCGGTGTGGTCGTCCGGGGCGATGTAGATGCGGCGCTGCTCCAGCGGGGCGCCGGACATGAGCGGCAGCGCGCCGATCAGCGACAGGACAAGGAGCGTTGCTCTACTCCGCGGGAACAACATCGGCTCTCTCCCGTGGGGCCCGGCAGGGCCCGCTGTGTGCACGTCAAAGCATATCAAGGTTCCCCCTACGTCGAACCGTCGGTCTACACTGGTTGCTAGCGGCGTGTGTGGCAGCGCTGCTTGCTGTTCTGGGACGATCGCGGGGAGGTCACAAAGAATGGCGACGATCCGATTCACAATCAATGGAAAAACACGCAGCGTGGACACGGAGCCCGACCGGCCCCTGCTGGAAGTCGTGCGCGAAGACTTGGCGTTGACGGGAACGAAATATGGCTGCGGTGAAGGCCAATGCGGCGCCTGCACCGTGCTGCTCGATGGTAAGCCGGTCTTCTCCTGCCTGACACCGGTGCGCGCAGCCGAGGGCCGGAAGATCGTCACTATCGAAGGTCTGGCCGAAGGCGGCAAGCTTCACCACGTGCAGCAGGCGTTCCTTGATGAGGGCGCCATGCAGTGCGGCTACTGCACGCCGGGCATCGTCCTTCGGACCGTGGCACTGCTGGACGGCCATCCCAAGCCCACCGAGGAGCAAGTCATCGACGGACTGAACGGGAGCCTGTGCCGCTGTTCCGGGTACCACAGGATACTGGCCGCGGTGCGGCGCGCCGCTGAGTCCGCGGATAGCAAAGGCTGAGGCGCGACCATGTCAACTCATCCGAATCGCAAAGAACCGTCCGAACCGGAACGCTATGAATTGCAGGAAGGACCCGCTTACATCTTCGCCGTGAACCGCAGAGAGTTCTTCGGGATCGCCGGTGCGGGTCTTCTGATTATCGCGACGGCACCGTCCACGGAAGCCCAGAGGGGAGGCGAAAGTGGTTCCCTCGAAGCCAGGCTGCACATTGCGGAGGATGGCGTCATTACGATCCTGACCGGGAAGATCGAGGAGGGCCAGGGTCCGCGGACGGAGCTGAGCATGGCCGCGGCCGAAGAACTGCGAGTGCCTCTGGGCCGCGTGCGGATGCTCATGGCGGATACGGACCGGACCCCGAACGACGGAATCACCGCCGGGAGCGGTTCGACACCCAGGACGGTGCCACTGGTGCGGAAAGCGTCGGCAGCGGCACGCGGGTTGCTGCTCGCCGCGGCCGGCCGGCAGTGGGATGTCGATCGCACGCGGCTCGAGGTGCGCGACGGCGCCGTCACGCACGCGGACAAGAGGTACACGTACGCAGAACTTGCACGGTCGCCGGAACTGGCAGCGGCCTACAAAGACGCGTTGCCCGCGGACATAGCGGTCACGGACGCCAGAGACTGGCGCATATTGGGGACGCCTCATCCCCGGCTGGACGGCCGTGAGATCGTCACTGGCTCGCATCAATACCCTTCCGATATCGTGCGGCCCGAAATGCTCTACGGCCGGGTGCTGCGGGCGCCCTCTTACGGGGCGACGCTGGCAGGCGCGGATCTCACGGCGGCCCGGAAGATGCCGGGCGTGACCGCAGTGCACGACGGCGCTTTCGTCGGATGCGCCGCGCCCACAACGTACGCCGCCCGAAAGGCGTTGGAGGCGATCTCGGCCACGGCGCAATGGAAGAGGGCTGAGCATCCATCAAGCGATACCCTCTTCGAGTACCTGAAGCAGCACGCCAAGGAGCAAGGACGCGTCCGGGCGCAGGCCAGGGGTTCAGTGGAACAAGGCCTGGCGGAGGCCAAGCGCAGGCTGAAGGCCACTTACCGGACCGCCTACGTGCAGCACGCCCCTATGGAACCTCGCGCTGCGGTGGCGGAGTGGCAGGACGGGCGTCTGACGGTATGGACCGGAACCAGCAATCCTTTCAGCGTCCGGCAGCAGCTTGCCGAGACGTTCCGGATGACGCCCGATCGGGTGCGCGTGATTGTCCCCGACATGGGTGGAGGTTTCGGCGGCAAACATACCGGTGAAGCAGCCATTGAGGCTGCGCGGCTGGCGAAGGAAGCGGGTCGCCCTGTAAAGCTGCAATGGACGCGCGCGGAAGAGTTCATGTGGGCGTACTTCCGCCCGGCTGCGCTGATCGAAGTGGAAGCGGGACTGGACGCGGGCGGCACTTTGGCAGCCTGGGATTTCACGAACTACAACTCGGGAGGGTCGGCGCTGGACACCCCCTATCGCATCGCGAATACACGGGTGAGGTTCGTCGAATCCGAGGCACCGCTCAGACAGGGCTCATACCGGTGCCTGGCGGCGACGGCAAACAACTTCGCGCGGGAGGCGTTCACCGACGAGCTGGCCGAAGCGGCGGGCAAGGACCCGTTGGAGTTCAGGCTCGCGCACCTCGATAATGAGCGGATCAAGAACGTCCTGGTCACGGCCGCTGAGCGGTTCGGCTGGGCGGAACGCCGGAAGAAGCGCCGAACGGGCGCGGGTATCGGCCTGGCCTGCGGAACCGAGAAGAACTCGGTGGTGGCAGCCTGCGTCGAGGTGGAGGTGGATCACGCGAGCGGGGTCCCGAGATTGATTGAGATTGTCGAGGCCTTCGAATGCGGAGCGATCCTGAATCCGGCGAACCTGCGGTCTCAGGTGGAAGGCTGCATCATGATGGGCCTCGGCCCGGCGCTGCGGGAAGAGATCCAGTTCAAGGACGGGCGGTTGACCAACGGAAGATTCGCGAGCTACCGTGCGCCTCGGTTCCGGGATGTTCCTAAAGCGGATGTGATCCTGTTGGACCGCAAGGACCTCGAGCCGGCAGGCGCGGGCGAGACTCCGATCATCGCCGTCGCTCCGGCCATCGCGAATGCGGTATTCGACGTGACCGGCAAGCGCGTGCGCTCGATGCCCATCCGTGTTCCGCCCGGCTAAGCGTGCGTAGCGATCTCAGCGCTGCGGAACTGCAAGGCCTCCCTGGGTTCTGTCTCGGCACGTGAATGTCGGTGGTAAGGTATGGACGTATAGCGCCTACAAGGTCGACGGATGGCACGATCAATGTTAGAAGGATCACAGTCAAATAATCCTCCACAGGGGCGACCGCTGCGTCCCCTTGAACGCGAGCTTGTCGAGAGAATGCTGGTCGGGAAGGATGTCAAACCGGGCACGAAGGCGGAGTTGTCTTCAGTTCTGGTAGAAGACATGAAGGACGGCGGGATGGGGAGTATTCGTTTCTTGACCCCTGGCCATGCGGCGCGTCACTTTGGAAAGGCGATAGCACAGGCAGAATACGTCGACGATGACGGTGTGCTCGTGAGCATTGTAGTTAACATCGACCAGGAAAATGAACTATATGAAGT
>DATIFQ010000391.1:0-9962 GCA_035455185.1 Bryobacteraceae bacterium
GGGCGGGGAAGTGTTCGCGAACATTCAGGGGCGCTGGCAGGACGTGGAGCCTGCGGGCGCGCGGTCCGTGGCCGAGCGGTATGCGGCGTACGATTCGACGCGGGACGGCAAGTGCGCGGCGACGGTGAACCGCGTGGGGAGTGGCGAGATCGCGGCGATTTACGGCCCGGCGGGGTCGGTGTTCGCGGCGGCGCACACGCCGGCGGCGCGGGAATTCCTCCGCGGCGTGGTGGCGCAGGTGTTCCGGCCGCGTGTGCGGCTGGAGGGTCCGCCAACGGTGGAGCTGTCGCTGAGGAGGAAGGATGGAAAACTGCTGGTGCATCTCGGCAACTGCACCGGGATGCAAGTGGCGGGCGAGTACGCGGCGGTGGACTTCGTGCCGGCGGTGGGGCCGCTGGGCCTGAGTATCGATCTGCCGGCGCAGCCGAAGCGGGTGACGCTCGAACCGGGCGGCCGCGAGCTGCGCGGCGATTGGCTCAACGGCGCGTGGACTGGCACGTTGGACCGCCTGGAGATCCACTCGATCGTGGCTGTGGAGGTGTGACGCTGTGCTACAATTGGTGGTCGTTACCCACCAAAACGGGCCCGTAGCTCAGTTGGTTAGAGCGCTACCTTGACACGGTAGAGGTCACAGATTCGAGTTCTGTCGGGCCCACCACTTGACACCAAGAAGCTGCGACCCGCGTCTGCGTAAACTACGCTTTGACTATTTTGAAGCGGATTCCTGAACAGTGGTTCCGCATCCCCCGGTGAGTCTGAGTGCATCCCGTCAGGGATTCTCTGGCCTCGGCGCGTGCCTCAGTTGTTATGTATGGACAAAGGGTATACACTTGAGATAGATCCCCGGTGCAAACCTACCTGCTTTCGATTGGGATGACGGTAATAGTGCTCATATAGCCAGGCATGGCGTCACGCGGGATGAGGCAGAGCAGGTCGTGCTGGGAGCGTCGCTGCCACTCTCGAACGGAGGAGCGGAGCGGTGAGGAACGGCACACTGAGCTGGGCGAAACAATCGATGGGCGATTGCTGCTGGTCGTCTGGACTTGGAGGCGCCGAAGGATTCGCGTGGTGACCGCGTTTCCTGCAAATCGGAAGTGGCGCACGATATGGAAACGCATCAAGGGGGAACACGATGCCTAAGACGAAGCTGGCGGACATGAAGAGCGAGGCGGAAGAGGCCCGCTGGTTTGAAGAAAACCAGGATCGGTTGCGGAAACTGTTTGAGCAGGCCGAGAAGGAAGGTGCACTGCGCATCCGTGGCAGGAGCGTCGGCATCACATTTTCGAAGAAGACAGAGGCCGTGCAGAAGCCGCCGTCGCAGAAGGTCATGCTACGAATCCCAACCGACGACGTTGACCGGGCGCGACGCCAGGCGGCCGGCAAAGGGATCGGCTACCAGACCTACATCAAGATGCTTCTGCGAGCCGGACTGGACCGGGAGGAGAAAATCCGGCGCAGAGCGTAGGCCCTAGCGCCGGCGGGCCCTGCGGGACCTTGTTTTCTATGGCGCCTCTCAGGATTGCGTTGAAAGGAAGCTCCGGCAAAAGACACGGATTCTCACGTTATTGACAGACGTGCGACATAGGTGTTTCCGACAGCTCTCAAGGTGTCATTTCTCGTGATGAAGATGAAGTTGCTTTATTTCTTCCAACTTGCTTAATCTCACAATCTTGGCCCCAGAGCGGTAAATGGGAGGTAAGATGCGCCGGGCCTCCTCCTTGCTCTCAACCTCCACAATGATCCAGCTCGTGTGTTCCCCGTCTAAGCATCCAAGATCCGCCTGCGTCAGGTAGTGGGAACCTGTCGAGAGCAGGACTTGGGCAGCTCGCAAACATGCCACTGGTTCCGCCTCATGCGGCAATTCAATCAGAAATCTCGCCATTGCACGAGCAGCCTTTCCCCTTCAGTCATCCCTCGGCTGTAGTTCCGACGTGCAACCATCCGGCCGGGAGGTACTCCGCCAGAATTTCCGTTTGGCTTCTTGCCGCCATCCATTGTACATGCATCCGGCTTGGTCGGAGCCGCATTCTTCATTCCCAACGTCCCCAGCGACTTCGACGGACCCACGGGCGGCAGCCGCGCCTCCTACGGGTAGTGGAAAACCAGGAAGTGCCTCATTTAAAGCTATTCCTTGGGACCGGCCCGGCGGCCGTTGGTAACCCGGCGAACCGGGCGCGGGGAACGAAAGCACCGCCGGAAACCTTGGTTTCGACGACTCTGCTACCCTGGTCCCATCATGGAGCAGATCCGCGTGGTCTACGAAGAAATGAAGGTCCTCGGGAAGGAACTGGTGGACAAGGTGGGCCAGTTGATCCACGCCGGGAACGTGCGCCGGATCATCGTCAAGGACGACAAGGGGAACACGTTCATGGAAATCCCCTTGACGCTGGCGACGGTGGGCGTGATCGCCGCGCCGGTCCTGGCGGGGCTGGGCGCAATCGCCGCGTTGATCGCCAACTTCACTCTTGGCGTGGAGAGGGTGAAGGAGGATACAACCGAAGTCGGGCCCAAAGACGCACAATCCGGCGACGCCTGAGCAGGAGGCAGAGCGCGTGCTCCGACTCCTGCGGGAAGGGCTGGGATCGAGCGGCGCTTGGTGCACGTCCAGAAGGCGTCCTGAGCCCGGCGCACGAATTTGGAGTCTAAAAGCGGATCGCCTGGCACGCCAAACCCTGCACGGCCAAGCCTAGAAAGACCGGCCCAGAGTGACAAATCGCGGTCTCTTATTGCCTGAACGGGGGAGCAGGCCGATCTGATGGCGGAGCGCCAGATCCTCCAGTTGCTGTAACTCCTTGCCGGGACAGTGTGTCCAGGAAGTGGCGACATGACGGCCGGCACTGGAGAGAGAAAGAAAGCAACGGAACTGGTATTTGCTGGGATTGACGGAAGTACAACGTGTCGACAACTAGCAGGTTGGATACATCGGCTGTTCACCTTTGGTGGAATCGGACTAGAGTCCGGCGTTCATTTGCGGGAGGGGCGTTTCTGCCAGGGCGGCTAATCGCTTCAGAGCCTCTGCGATTTGACGCAGAGTACTAGCGTGCCTCACTTGCACGTCACTGACTGAGCGAATGGCCAAAGTGTGTCGATTGAGCCGCTCCACGGCTGTGTTGGTCAACGCCCGCAAGGACGATTGCTCCTCCTGCTGCTGTTCAAGCCGGGTGGAGAGCGACTGGACTGAGCGTTCTAGGTTGTCCCGCAATTCCGCTTCGACTTCTTGCCGGAGCGCAGCACGGATCTTGCCGCTCTCACTGAGGATTAGCTCCTCGGCGACGGCGAAGTACTTTACCAAAGCGTCCATCACGGTGCCTGCAAACTGGACCACTGCCCGCTCCTTCTCTGCGGATTTCACAAGTCGAGGAGTAAGCTTCTCAGCAAGCTCGGGACCTTCAGTCAGTTCATCGTCACCGTTCTCGGCCGGAATTTCACTCGCACTGTAAGGGGATCCAAAGAGACCTGTCATGATCCGCTCCTCGATGGCCGTCTTCTTTGCCTCTAGATCCCTGATATTTTGCTGGAGTCGGATCAGTTCGGGCAAGAGTGGTCTTAATTCAGATCTGGATTCGTCGTTCGGCATAGCGACTCCAATTACGGGCTTTTCCGCGCAGGGTGCGGACCCGGCGTCAAGAGCCCGTTCTAGAGAACAACCCGTGAGAACCAACAGTGCGGAACTCATGGTGCGTGATGGAGACCACAGTCGTTTTGGGCGCGTGACGGACCACACGCCCGAAGATGACGAGCTTAAGAGGGGTCCAGCCTCTAAGCCGGACCGGCCAGTCAATTGTCAGTTCGACCGAACGACCAAGCGGCGGAGGACTCTCAATTGTGAAGGACACCCCGGTGCTGCGGATGTCGACGGTCCTGCCGAATCTGGGTACCCCAGTTTCTGATTTGCAGCGAACTGCTCTCTCAATGTGGAATCGGGTCGAACCCCGGCGCTCTTTGAAAGCGCCTGCTGTCTCGGTGCCGGGCAAAACCTCAGCGGCTGACATGGAACCTCCTCCGCAGCACTATGCTGCTCGCATCCTCCATCCGTATGCCGATCTCAGTCGCCAACTCACGGCAGAGGCTACGCTCGCTTGTCTAGGGGGGAGGTTGGCCATTATATGCTCAAACTGATATCAGAAGTCAATGGCTTGTTGCGATTCAAGTGTAATGAGTGCCCGGATTGGGCAGCCGTGAAACGGTGCGGACGTGGCGGATGGGCTCCGGCGGGCAGCCTTCAAACGGCGCACTCCGTGCCTCATGGACGCCGCTGCGGGGCAAGGCGGAGACGGCTGACCTGCTGAGGCTGTCGGTCCTTCGTCTCCACGGGCGTTTTCCGTGCGGACTCAGGCAACCAGCTCATCACTTCGACGGTATCGTTCGGGCGAGCGAGGAAAGGCCCTCGGCGGCTTTGATGGCCAGGACGAAGAGGCCGGCGGCGGCCAAAACCCGACGCTCCAGCGTCGGTTTCGAGAGTCCGTAGCTCACCAGCATGCCGCCGATGCCCCAATAGATAGGATTGGTCGTGGAAAATTTCATTACTTATTGCCTCACGGGGACACGCGCCGGCTGGGGCTGGGTCTCGCTTGGTTCCGCGTCATGGTTTCGTTCCGCGCAATGCGGCGAGCTTGCACCACAAACCGTTCCGGAGCATTTCCCACGTAGCTGAAAGGAAAACAGGTCACGAGGGTCAACACGTCCTCGCGGGCCGGCTGAATCCAATCGGTCCGCCACGGCGCGACGACCTTCGTTGTCTCGACCCTATACGTCTCTGTGATATCGTGCGTAACGAGTCTCACCATATCGCCGGTTCTCAGGAGGCGAAGGTTGCGGAAGAACGTGTCGCGGTGAGCTGCGAGCGCAATGCGCTCGCCGGTCTCACCGGGGTACGCGGTGCCGGGCACGTGGCCGACGCCGCGGCGAAGCGTCCTGTCTTCGACGCCATCGAAAATCACAGCTGAGACGCCGACACGGGGAATTTCGATTCTTCCGAGCGGACCGCGCCGGGGCGATGCGGCGCCGGACGGAGCCGGCATGGAATCGGCTCCGCGGTAGCGCCACTGAAACCACGCTCGCTCCGACACGGTCCACAATAAAGTGGCCAGGCACGCCAGCCCGGCCACGTACAGGACGACCTCAAGCCGCCGCAGGAGTTGATCACGCATTCGGCATTCCGGAAGGCTGTCCTCGCCGCTTTCTCGGGGCGGTCCGGCTCAGCGTCAACAGGAGTGCCGCGGTAACAAACAGAACGCCGGCAAGCGCGATTTCGGAAGCGTCGCTCGCCGTCGCAGGCAACTGTTCACCCGCTGCCGGCGGTGACTGCGTTTCCGTTGCCGAGTTCATGGGTTGAGCGGAAGCCGGTTTCTCGGGCTCGGATGCGGCCGGTTTTGTCGTTTGAGGTGGGGCGGGCGGCGGGTTCTCCTGCGCCGGTTCGCCGGGCAATGCAGGGGCACGGTTCATCGCCTCCTGCGTCACCTCCCGGTCCTCGTTGGGAGTTACCCTCGTGATGGCCCCGCTCTCGTCACTCACGGCCGGCACCGAGGTGTGCGCGGCACTGGCAATGTAACGGGCGCGATCTTTCGGGTACACGAACTCCTGTCCGAAGGTGTCGCCCGGATAGAACCACTTGTGAATGAACGCCGGGTCTGTACTCGTTGTCTCATAGAAGGTGAGGACCGTCTTGTCCGACGGCTCGAGTCGCTGGGCGGGTATGGCGATGAACGTCGCATACACGTGGTCCCGGTCCGCATTCAGCACCTGAACGATGTTCCGGTTGGACGACGAGTCCATCAGTTTCATCACATAGTCACCGGCTGGGACTACCACCCTGCCCGGGAATTCCACTGGTGCCGAGAACGTCAACTCGGTTTGCTTATCCGTCACGTCCGGCGCCGCGGCTGGAGTAAGAACAAGCGCTAGCGCGAGTACAGCCATCGGAACCGAAAAAATACGAACAAGATTCTTTCTCACTGTTGCACCTCCTGTGCTGGTTTTTTGAAGGTTCCACTCGAACCTATTGAGATTGAGACGCGGACCCGTTTGGCCTCTCTGAGCGCCTCTCTACCCAACCTTTGGCACTCGGGATTCCACGGGCGGACCAGTCGTTCCAATCAAAGGACTTAGCCTGTTTGCGATTCGCGTTTGCCCGGTAAAAATTCCCAGGTCTGCCCACGTCGTGCAGTCACATCAGCTTGACTTAGCGCGCCGCCGAAGTTTCAACGATTTACGGCGCTGGCGGGCCCGAAAGGTAGTTGAAAAAACTACACGCCGGCTAATCGCACTGTTGTTGATTTCTCTCGTTTGGCAGTGCTCCTGCTTTCATTCACTTGACAGCCAAGGTCGCGAAAGGAGGCAGTTTGTGCCGAGACTCTCTTCAATTGAAGTGGAAGATGAACGAACCGTCCCTCCGGCTCACCACCACCTGGGCCGCGCACGAGACTGGGACGAAGAGCCACCCGAGCCGCGCAAGTCGCGACTCGGTTTCTGGTTAGCGATGTTTTGCCTGGCCGGCGCACTTCTGGGCGGTGCGTGGTACTTCTACCCACGCCTGGAGGCGTACCGGTCCCAACTGAACGGATTGCCCGAGACTTTGAGCGCAATTCGGGAACGGATGGGCGCAGCGGAACAGCGGCTCGGAGACTTGCCTGCGCAGATCGAGTTGCTCAAGGAGCGTGCGGCGGGCGCGAGCCAGCGGCTGGAGCAGAAGCTGAACAGCGGACTGGAACAAGCGCGGAAAGGCACGCGGGATCTCGCCGTCTCCATGCGGCGTGAGATGCTCGAGGCCATCGGCGCTCAAGAGAAGACGGTCGCCCTTCGTTTCAAAGAAGTGGAAGCGCGGCAGCAGGCCGAGGCAGCGCGAGCGGCGCAACTGGAGCAGCAGGTGACACAGCTCAACCAGCGCATGGCAGCCATGATCGAGGACGTGAACAACGCTCGAACTGCGGGCGCCCGCGAGTCTCAAGAGCTCCGCGAACAGATCCGCCAGACGGACGGACGGGTGGCTCAGGTCGCCAGCTTCAACGACCGCCCCCGTGAGCGTTTCGAGGTCAGCCGGGGGAAGACGCAGCAGATCGGCCCGGGGATTTTTCTTCATGTCAGCGGGGTCAATCCCCGTTACCGCCGGTATCACGGCTGGCTTCAGCTTGTTAACGACGGCAAGATCCTGTGGCTGCGGGATCAGAGCGTGCTCCAGACCGTGGCCTTTTATGCGGGTGAGAAGGGGCTGAGACACGATCTGCTCGTGACCGGGCTCACCGAGGGCGGCGTCGCCGGATACGTGATTTTCCCGTCCGTGGGTGAGTCAGGAGGGGCGCCGAAGACCGGAACTCCGGCTGGCATGTCAATTGGCCAGTAAAAGCACTAATGTGAAATTCTTGCGTGTCGCGCAAAAACATCCTTGACAGCAGCAAGATTCCGCTATACATTTGATTCAACTTCAGGAGGGATGCGCGATGCGCCTACGCTCTGCGATTTCTCTGTCTGTCTCCCTGTGTCTTCTCATTGCCCTGGCGGCGATGCCGCTTGCGGCCCAAACCGGCCTCGGGGTTGTACGCGGAACTGCTCTCGATGCGACCAAAGCGGCGATTCCGAGCGCGAAAGTGACTCTGACCAACACAGAAACGGGGATTTCCCGTACCACGGAAACGTCGTCGGTAGGGATTTACTACTTTGGTGCTACGCCGATCGGCAGCTACACGTTAACGGTCGAAGCTCCGGGGTTCAAGAAATGGTCCGGCACGCTGAAGGTGGAAGCGGGCCAAACGGTTGTGGTTGACCCGGCCATGGAGGTGGGCACCTTGGAGGCGACGGTTGAAGTTACAGGGGCCGCGCCAGTGGTCACGACGGAAGGTGCGCAAGTAAGCAACGTCAAGGATGCCCTTCGTATCCACCAGTTGCCCCTAAACGGAAGAGCCGTCACCACGTTGTTCAATCTGACCCCAGGTGTGGAGGGCGGGGGAAGCCCCAGAGTCAACGGCATGAAGGTAGGTTCAACCGAGATGCTGCTGGACGGCATTTCGCTTGTGGACCGATTCGGCGGCGGTATTTCCCGTGTGCAACCGGGACTTGATACCATCCAGGAATTTCGCATCGAAACCGCAGGCTCGGGTGCACAGTACTCGCGCCCGGCTACGGTCTCTCTGGTCACCAAGAGCGGGACCAACGCGATCCACGGAAGCGTTTTCGAGACTCACCGTAACAACTTTGGCGGCCTGCGGGCGCGCCAGCGGCAGGACGGCAACGACGCCGCCCAGTTGATCCGCAACGAATTCGGCGTTTCGGCTGGCGGCCCGGTGATCAAGAACAAGACCTTCTGGTTTTTCGCCTACGAGGCCACCCGCAACCGCCAGAGCAATTTTGCCCGGACTTCGACGCCGACGCCAGCGATGTGGGATGGCGACCTCAGCAGCGCCATCACCCCCGACGAATTACCTGTCACCGTCTACAACCCGTTTTCGACTGCAGCCGATGGATCCCGGATACCTTTCATCAACAACAGGGTGCCGACAAACTACATCACACCCTTTGCCCAAACGATGCGGAGTATTACTCCTGAGCCGACCGGGTCCGGGAATCCATGGCTGGAACCAAACTTCGAGACGTATTACCCCGACCAAAGCGACATCAACACCTACACCATCAAGGGCGACCACGTCTTCTCCGAACGCGACAACATCTCCGGCCGTTTTACCCGGTCTGCACAGTCCTCCAAGCTCTTTGGAGGCAGGTTCGGTTTCCCCCCTCCGGGCTGTACTAACTGCGGTGGGAGCGGCCTCACTGATGCCAAGGTCTATTCTACGTTCGCCCGCTGGAATCACGTTTTCTCGCCTACATTTCTCAACGAGTTGCAGGCGTCCAACCACTATTCTCCAAAGAGTTCCGGAACACTGGGCAACGACGTCAACTGGGCGGACAAGCTAGGTCTTCCGAATCCCTTCGGCGTCACCGGATGGCCGACCATCTGCATGAGCGACTACTTCCTTTATTACGGCTGCTGGGATGGCGACAACCGCAAGGATGAACACCTCACGGCTTTTCAGATCGACGACAACGTGACCTGGATCAAGGGCAAGCACTCAATCAAGGCCGGCTTTAAGGGGCGCCAGGAATACAACAATATCCGCGAGCTACAACAGGCTCAGGGTTCCCATAGTTTTTATCAAAACTGGACGGCGTTGTACGACCCGATCAACGATGACGAGACGCCTCTGACCGGTTCGGGCCTTGCCGGCGTATTAATGGGCCTGCCGACGTTCCTGTCGAACCAGTACAACCGCGGCTACTTCTACTTCCAGCAGAAGGAAATCGGACTGTACTTTCAGGACACCTGGAAGCTCACCCCAAGGGTCACTTTGGATCTCGGACTTCGGTGGGACAAGTGGACCCCCTACCACGAAAAATACAACCGGCTGGTGAACGTCGACCTGCAAAACTATGCCAACCAGTTCCAGGTCATTACGCCCCACAATGTCAAGATGGAGGATATCCCGGGAGTTCCTCCGGCCGTGCTTCAATCCTGGGCAGGAAGAGGCCTCACATGGGTGACTGCCGATTCGATCGGTTTTCCCGGCAGCCTCGTGCCGGCGGACAACAACAATTTCGGTCCGCGCCTAGGCGTAGCCGTCCGGCTAACCAACAGGTGGGTCCTGCGTGGCGGCTACGGAAGGTATTTCTGGACGATGCCGCTCGCGCAGATCCTGCAGTCTTCGCGAGGCAATCCACCGCTCAACCTTAGGTTCGCCAACCGCATTGCCAGCGCGAACAATGCGGATCCCTTCCACGCTGATAGAAGCGTACCCAGCTCCGACGAATTCATTGGGAAGGCGACCGTGGACATAACGGGCGTCCAGTCAATCGGTTCGGGCGCTCAGAGCATCATGCCGTGGGATGTCAGCGACTGGACGGACAACCAGGCGGACGAGTGGACCTTCACTCTGGAGCGGGAACTGATGAAAGATACGGCCCTGCGGCTGTCCTAC
>DATIFQ010000392.1:0-20388 GCA_035455185.1 Bryobacteraceae bacterium
TCTCATCCTGATTGCTCTCGGGTCGTCGGTCACCGTCGGCACGGTCCGAGGGCAGGGGATCTCCTTCCTGCGGGAATTTAATAACTCGGAGGCTAGGGGAGTGGCCGTGGATGCCAGCGGCATCTACGTAGCGGGCGGCACGGGTATGAGTGGTTTCGTACGCAAGTTCGACCTCAGCGGCAACCACCTGTGGGCCCGTGTATCCGGGTTGGGCGCTGCCGCAATCGTGGCAAGTACCGGCGGAGTGTACGTCGTAGGAAGCGACGCCGCAGCCGGCTTCATTCGCAAGTACGATGCGGAAGGCAACGAGTTGTGGTCCCGGCAGACGCACAACTCCATCGCGAGTGCGGTGGCGGCAGATGCCACGGGCGTCTACGTGGGCGACTACGATCCCGCCCCGCGTAAGGACGGCTCTGTGCGGAAGTACACTGCCGACGGCGAGGAACTGTGGAGCCATCAGCTCAGGGGAGGCCCGTGGCCTGTCGGCGTGGCCGTGGATGCTAGTGGCGTCTACGTGGTCGTCCGCGACTCCGTGAAGAAGTACACTGCCGACGGCAAAGAACTGTGGACCCGGATGTTCTGGCAAGGAGGCGCCTGGCCCGTCGCCGTGGCAGTGGAAACGACGGGCATTTATGTGGTCGGCAACACAGATACATACCCAAATCCAGAACAGATTGTCTTAGTCAAGTATGACTCGGAAGGAAACGAGCTTTGGATCCGCCAATTTGACTGGTTGGACGTTGGGGGTTTCGTTGCGCCGAGCGGCGTGGCGGCGGACGCGACCGGCGTGTACATCGTGGGGCAGACAACGCGCCGATTGCCCGACCAGTGCGAATCCAGCGGCCAGGACGTGTTTGTACGCAAGTATGGGCCCAATGGCGTGTCCCTTTGGAGCCGCCGGTTTTTGGGCTCGGGGGACATAGGTTACGCGTCCGGTGTGACCGTGGATACCACGGGGGTCTATGTCGTCGGAAGTTCAGTTTCTAATACCTGGGACGGTCTGCGCAACAGTTCGCGCACCAATGCCCTGCTGGCCAAGCTCGAGAAAACGCAGCCGGTGATCGGCGAATCGGGGCCCTGGATCTGGCCGGGCTGCGTCGTCAACGCTGCCAGCTACCTGGGTGGACGAATTTCCCCCGGTGAGATCGTGACGGTTTTCGGACGCCGGATCGGGCCGCCAGAGGCGACTCCTCCGCTTCATCTCACGGCAGGCCGCCGGCTGGCAACCACGCTGGCCGGCACCCGCCTCCTGTTCAACGGCATCGCAGCGCCGCTCTACTTCGCGTCGGCCAACCAGATCAGTGCCATCGTTCCATATGCAGTGGCCGACAAACCCACGGCGGACGTTGAGGTCGAATACCAGGGGGTGCGCTCGAACAAAGTAACGATTCCGGTGGCAGCTTCTCGTCTGGGCGTCTTCACCTCGGACCGGTCCGGCAGCGGACCTGCCGCAGCCTTGAACGAAGATGGGAGCATTAATTCGAGTTCGAATCCAGCAAAACAAGGCTCCATCATTGTTCTGTATGCGACCGGCGAAGGGCTGACTGAGCCGGTCGTCGAGGATGGCGTGGTTCTCGGTTCGGTACTGCCGAAGCCGAAGCTGCCGGTCTCAGTCTCATTTCTTGCTCCTGGCAAACCTTGTGATCGACATGATTACTACTCTTGCTACGACAGTTACTTTGTCACCGGCAGGGTTCTATACGCCGGAGGGGCGCCCAGGTCGGTGGCCGGGCTGCTTCAAGTGAATGTGCGGCTACCTCCGGATGCTTACCCCGATGTTGGGTATACCCAGGTGGAATTCATCCTCTGTGTAGGCGACCGGTTCGTGAGTGGGTCGTTGTACATTAGGCGTTGAGGCGTGCTCAAGGCAGACTCGGATGCGTTCGCGAGAGTGGAAGAAGCCGTGAGCCGCAAGCCGCACATCGCCGGCATACTCGCCGGGCTGACCCTGGCCTGGTGCCGGAGTGACTCGACCGCTCCTCCGTCATCCGCCGACTTTGCACTTTACCGCTTTGACGACAACCTGAAGACAGCCACGGCGAAGGCCCCGCAGCGTCCCTCATCGCCGCGGCTGGCCGAGCCGGTAGTTTGGAAGAACTTCTACACCGAGAAGGCCTCCACCTGGATCCCCCGGGGCGGCAGCATGCGGCTGCGCAACGGAGACCTGCTTCTGCAAGGTGACGGCGGCCTGCCCGTGATCCTTTCGCCGAAGGATTTTCCGATCGACTGGAGCTTGTATGAGGCGGTGCGCATCCGGATGATGGCCGAAGCCGGCGAAGAAGTGAGGATCAAGATCGGGCCTGACGAGTTCACGCAGAAGCTCGGCCCGCCCGGCCAGTATCAGGTTTATCGGTTCGACGTGAACATCCATCCCCCCAAGGGCAGCCGCCCGCTGGCTATCGTTCCGACCGACAGCCTCACCGGGCTGGTGGCAGTCGATTTCATCGAGCTAGTGCCGCGCCGAGCATACTTTCATGAGGCTGTCGGACGTCAGTTCCTTGGCAAACGTGATGACTACGTGAACGCGCTCTACGCCCACTCCCCAAGCTCCTTGACGTACAACGTGCGCGTGCCGGAGCACGCCAAGTTGCGCTTCCGCATTGGCGTGGCGGAGAGCAAAGCAGTAGCGTTCAGGGTAGCCGCCGAAGGCACCGAACTGTTCCGCCGCACACTTGAGGATCCCTCAGCGTGGGAGGATGGCGAGGCCGATCTAAGCCGGTTCGCAGGCCGGACGATCAAACTGGTTTTCGAGACGAGTTCTGCCCAGGAAGGCGCGGTGGCTATGTGGGCCAACCCTCGGATGACGGCGACCGGGGCGCGGAGCCGTCCCAACATTCTGCTGTATCTGGTCTGCACGATGCGGCGGGATCATATGAGCCTGTACGGATACCCACGCGACACGACGCCGTTTTTGAAGACACTGGGCTCGGCGGGGGTGGTTTTCGAGGACGCGCATGCGCAGGCAGCGTGGACCAAGGCCTCGGTGCCTTCGCTGATGACCTCGCTCTCTGCTTACGCCACGGGCATCGTGCGGGAGAATGACACGATACCGTCGGGCGCCACAACGTTGGCCGAGCAGTTGAGGCGTGCGGGCTACGTGACGGCGAGCTTCGTGACGAGTCCCTTTGCGGGCAAGGCAAGCGGGCTGGACCGCGGCTTCGATTACGTGGCGGAACATCGGCTCATTCAGCGGATGCGCAGTGAAGAAACGGACCGCGGTACGGACTCGGCAGCGCTCAACAAGGTGCTGGCGGCGTGGCTTGAGCGATACTGGGACGAACCGTTCTTTCTTTACGCACACTCAAACGATCCCCACGCGCCATACGATCCCCCGGCGGAGTTCGAGGCGAAATTCGCGAACCCGGCCGAGACGGCACAATTCAACCGCGACTACGGGCTCCTGCGGGACAGGCACATGTACGGCGGAGGAGCTACCATCAGCCGAGCCGACTGCCTGCGGAAGGGAATTCATCCGGACAGGTTCCTCAGGCGGGCGATCGAGCGTTATGACGCCGAGATCGCCCACAACGACTCGAGCATCGAGCGGCTCGCGGGCAAACTGAAAGAGCTCGGAATTCTCGACAATACGCTGATCATCGTCGTCTCCGATCACGGCGAGGAGTTCTGGGAGCACGGCTGGACAGGGCACGGCCACTCGCTGTATCAGGAACTCACCCAAGTGGCGTGGTTGATGTGGAATCCGAAGATGTTGCCTTCACCGAAGCGGATCGGCGAGCCGGTGCAACTGATGGATCTCGTCCCTACCGTGCTTGATCTGCTGAAGATTCGCCCCTCGATCACGCTGAAAGGACAGAGCCTCCTGCCGCTCCTCCGTGGGAAGACATTTGAGCGGAAGACGCCGGTGATGGCATCACGTTTCGCGCATCCAGGGGCCAAGCCGCATGGTTTTGTGCCGGAGAACCGCACGGGCACGTTCGCTCTGATCACGCGGGACTGGAAGCTGATCTGGCGGGATCAAGCCAGGCTCTCCGCGTTGCCGGAGATCGAACTGTACGACCGCCGCACGGACCAGGCCGAGACTCGCAACGTGTCGGCGCAGTATCCGGAAGTGGTTCGGCGGCTGAAAGCGGAGATGGACCAGTGGGTCGAGGCCCAGAAACCGGTGCGCAAGCTGGTAGGCGCCACTGGGCACACCTCCCTGAGTCCCGAGGCGATCGAGCGTCTGCGGAGTTTGGGCTATATCGGGAAGCAGTGACGTTTTGGAATTCGCACGAGACCCACTGGGGGGCAGGAGGGAAGCAGGAGGATATTCCTGTCAGTGAGCAAAGGAGGGACCATCACGACGGCTTCCGCAGTACACCGAGGGATTGACGGTCCAAGAGTCGCCTTTGTCAGTGAGAACATCCGCGCGGTCTTCGACGCTTGCGAGGTAGCATACCATCGCTGGCTCGGCCCAACTTCCGGGTGACCTGTTCGCCCAAGTCTCGCCCAAATTAAACAGCCACTCAATCCGAAGGTGTTTTGGCGGTCCACGTGCCCCGGCTGAAACCGATTTCAGAAAGCGGCTGCAGACCAGCCTCTCGTTCGAACCGGGCACCGTCGAGACCCGGGTGCCCCCACTAGCAATCGGTTAACAGTGCCCCGCAGGCCTTCATGCCGCCACCGTCCCTAATGCTATCGCGCACAGAGGATAATGTCTGGGCGCATGACGACCCCCGACACCCAGCACCGCCGCTTCGCCTGGCTTATCATCCTCCTGCTCTTCGCCGGCTCGGTGCTCAACTACGTCGACCGCGCCGTGCTCGGCGTGCTCATGCCGCAAATCCGCCACGACCTCTCGCTCTCCTACTCCGACTACAGCCTCGCCGTGAACGCCTTCCTCGTCATGTACACGATCCTTTACGTGCTCGGCGGGCGCATGGCGGACCAGCTCGGCTATCGCCGCAGCTTCACCCTGACGCTTGCCTTCTGGTCGTTCGCCTGCATGCTTCACGCGGTCACGCGCGGACTGGCCAGCCTCTGCCTGTTCCGCGGTCTGCTCGGCATCGGCGAAGGCGGCTATTATCCCGCGGCGATGCGCGGAGTGGCCGATTGGTTCCCGCCACAGAACCGCGCCAAGGCTGTGGGAGTGCTTCTGTGCGGGATCAGCATAGGCACGCTGCTCACTCCGCCCTTCGTGGCCTGGCTGACGGCAATCTACGGCTGGCGCTCGGCGTTCCTCGTGATCGGAGCGTTCGGCTTTTTGCTGATCCCGCCATGGCTCGCGCTGCACCGCCGGATCGCGGCCGCCTACGGCACGTCCGGCCCGGCGCACGCAGCACAGCCGGCCGCGTCAGCCTCTGACGGCGACGACCCTTCGATCGCCGAAGTGCTCACCCGCCGCAAATACTGGTGCATCCTGAGCGCGCGGGCGTTGACGGATTCAGCTTGGTATTTCTACCTCTTCTGGATGCCCGGGTACTTTCAGGAGGTGCGCCACTTCGACTTGCGGATGGTCGGGGCGCTGCTGTGGATCCCCTACTTCGGGGCGAACCTCGGCGCATTAGGCGGCGCCTGGGCGTCGAGCGGGCTGATCGCGCGCGGCTGGAGCGTTGACCGCGCCCGCAAGAGCCTCCTGATCCCGTCCGCTGCGGTCTGCACGCTCGGAGCGCTGACCGGCTTCGTCCCGAGCAGCTACGTAGCGCTCGCGCTCGTGAGCCTGGCGCTGCTCGGCCACCAGTCGTGGTCTTCGAACATCCACACCGTGATCACGGAGATCACGCCGCCGAAGCACGTCGCCATGCTGTACGGGATCACCGGCGCCGCCGGCACGTTGATGGGCGCGCTCACGCAGCCCGCCGTCGGCCGCGTGGTGGACGCCCTCGGCTACGAGCCCGCCTTTGTCGCCGCCGGCTCGGCCTACGCCGCCGCCATCGTCCTGCTGATCGCCGCCGGACGCATCGAGCGCATCCGCCGCGGGCGGCCCGCTGCGTAGAGGCGGTACACTGTCTCCGATGGCGCGGCTGCTCGATCAGAAGGCAACGCGGGCGATCGACGAGCTGGTGAAGGCTCAGGCAGTACAGGACTGTCTCCAGTTTTTCGCCGGCGAGAAACAGTGGATCAACGAGCGCCACATCGAGCTTTGCCGCATTCCCGCGCCGACCTTTCTCGAGGAGCGGCGCGCGGAGTGGATGGCCGCGCAGTTCGCTGCGCTGGGCTGGCACGTCGAAGCCGATGGCGCCGGCAACGTAATCGCCCGCCCCGACGCGGCGCGAACCGGGCCTTACATCGCGCTCACGGCCCACCTGGACACCGTGCTCTCTCCGCGCAACCCCGAGGACATCAAGGTCGAGCCGGACGGGAAGTTCACCGGACCGGGCGTCTCCGACAACGGTGCGGGACTCGCGGCGCTTCTCGCCGTCGCCCGAGCCTGGAAGTTGTCGTGCCCCGTACCGGATTCCGAGGTGCGCCTACTTCTGGTGGCGAACGTGGGCGAGGAAGGCGAGGGCAACCTCAGCGGAATGCGCTACTTGTGCAACAAGCGGCCGCTCGCCGACCTCATCCAGACGTTCGTGGTGCTGGACGGACCGGCAACCGACCACATCACCTGCCAAGCTCTCGAAAGCCGCCGCTTCGAGGTGTCGTTCGCGGGCCCCGGCGGGCACAGCTGGAGCGACCACGGCATCGGAAACCCAGTTCATGCGCTCGGCCGGGCCATCGCGTTCTTCTGTGACTTGCAGACGAACGGTGGACCGTCCGGGCACGCGCGGACGTCGTTCAATTTCGGGATCATCGACGGGGGGGCGAGCGTTAACTCGATCCCGACTTCGGCGCGTGCGAAGCTCGATATCCGGTCCGAAAACGGCGCAAGAATGGACGAAATGTGCACGTTTTTGAGCACTTCCGTGCAAAAAGCGCTCGAAGTTGAGAACGACCGCGCCAGCAAAGGCCGCGTTTCGGCCCGCATCCGGGAGATCGGCGCGCGTCCCGGCGGCGTCCTTCCGGAAGACTCGCCGATCCTTTCTTACGTTCGGGCGGCGGATGCATGGCTCGGTCTCCGCGCTCGTCTCGACTGTGCCTCAACAGACGCCAACATCCCTCTTTCCATGAGCTTACCGGCCATCTCTATCGGGGCTGGCGGGCAAGGCGGCGGCGCGCACACGCCCGGCGAGTGGTACCAGCCCGAAGGCCGCGACCTGGGCCTCCAGCGCATCCTCCTCACTCTGTGCCTGCTGATGCGCGAACCGGCGGTGACTGGCGGATGATTTCGCCTGTTGTTCGCCCGCGCTGGGGCGCCGACCTGGCTCTGGCGGGGATCGCCCTGATCTGGGGTGCGACGTTCGTGCTGGTGAAGCAGGCGCTGGCCGACGTCTCCACAATCCTGTTTCTCGCGCTGCGGTTCCTGCTTGCGGCGGCGGCTTTGGCGCTGGCACTGCGGGGGCGGTACGCCGGATTTTTGGAGCGCCCGAAGGCGCTGGCAGGGGGCGTGCTGGCGGGGCTCTTCCTTTTTTCCGGGTATGCATTCCAGACGGCAGGGCTGCGCTACACGACGCCGTCCAAATCGGCATTTATCACCGGGCTGTCGATCGTGCTGGTTCCTTTGGTCACTTCGCTCGTCTATAGAACTGCGCCTCGCATTCTCGAAGGACTTGGCGTGATGGTGGCGGCGGCCGGCCTGGCGCTCATGACGCTGGAAGATTTGAGCGTTGGGTTAGGCTACGGCGATTTATTGACAGTGTGCTGCGCGGTCGCTTTCGCAGTACACATCGTCGCGGTGGGCCACTGTTCGCGGCGCTTCGGATTCGAGGGGCTGAGCGTGGTGCAGATCGCCAGCGCCGCGGTCTTTTCGCTGGCGACTTTCTGGTGGATGGAAACGCCGCAGGTGCGATGGACGGCCGGCTTGCTGGTCGCGCTGGCGGTGACGGGTCTGCTGGCGACGGCGCTCGCCTTCACCGTGCAGGCGTGGGCGCAGAAGCACACCACGGCGACGCGGACGGCGCTGATCTTCGCGCTGGAGCCGGTTTTTGCGTGGGCCACTTCATACATTGTGGCGGGCGAGACGCTGTCCAACCGAGCGGTGACGGGAGCGATTTTGATTTTGGCAGGCATCGTGCTAGTCGAACTGAAACCACTGTCCGGTGGGGAGCATCCATAAAGACAGAACCTGCGCAATCTAAGATGCTCTAGAATTGAAGGTAAGAGCGCCTTCGGGAGACAAGAAAGACTATGAGTTTGTTCACGACGATACGCAGGCAGAAGCTGCTGTCCCTCAGCCTTCTGCTGTTCACCCTGTCCCTAGGAATTCTGATCGGCACGTTGGTGAATTCCGGTGTCAGGGCCGAGAGGGGACAGACGGCGGTCGATGCCACCCCGCTCACGATTCCCAATCCCGTACAGTTGTCCACCGCGTTCAACCAACTCGCGAAGAAAGTGGAACCAACGGTCGTCAACATCAGGGCCGACTATCTCGCGCGTGACACCCAGTCATCGCGGAATCGCCGGGGCCAGAATCCGCAGGGCGAGGAAGGCGATCCAGGGTTCGATTTCTTCCACCGGTTCTTCGGCGGCCCCTTCGGGCAGGCGCCTGAAATGCCGTTCCGCCGGGAGGGAACCGGATCCGGTGTGATCGTTGACGCGAATGGGTACATTCTCACGAACAACCACGTGGTCGAGAAGGCCGACCGGATCAAGGTGCGGCTCACGGGCGACACGATGGAGTACGACGCGAAGCTGATCGGTTCCGACCGAGAGACGGACATGGCGGTCATCAAGATCGAGCCGGGCAAGAAGCTGACTGCGGCGAAGATCGGCAACTCGGATGCGGTCCAGGTGGGAGACTGGGCGGTAGCGATCGGTTCTCCCTTCGGGCTGGAGGCCACGGTGACGGCGGGAATCATCAGCGCGAAAGACCGGGCCGGCACGGAGCAGTTCCAACATTTCCTTCAGACCGACGCCGCGATCAATCCGGGCAACAGCGGCGGGCCGTTGCTGAACATTAACGGCGAGCTGATCGGGATCAACACGGCCATTGCCACACAGAGCGGCGGGTACCAAGGCATCGGTTTCGCGTTGCCGATCAACACCGCGGTGAAGTCGTACAACCAGATCATCAAGACGGGCCGCGTCACGCGCGGCTCCATCGGGGTAAGCCTGAGTGTGCAGCCGAATCCCGAACTGCTGCAGGTTTACGGCGCCAAAGAGGGCGCGTTTGTCCAGAAAGTGGAGTCCGGCAGCCCGGCCGACAAGGCGGGTTTGCGGGAGGGCGACGTGATCGTCAGCATGAACGGCAAGCCGATCCGCAGCGGCGACGACCTTGTGAACGGGGTAGCCGATGCGGAAATTGGGAGTGAAGCCACTCTTGGCCTTCTCCGCGACGGAAAGAAGCGCGATGTGAAAGTGACGATCGGCGATCGCACCCGAGTGTGGGCCAGGAATCCGCGGATTTCGGGCGAGCAGGCCGAGGAATCCGCCAACGATGATTCGACCGAAGCGAAGTTCGGGCTGTTCGTGCGGAACCTGACCGAAGCCGACCGGGAAGAATTCGGGTTCAAGGATCAGGGGGGCGTGCTGGTCACGCGGGTCGATCAAGGCTCGTTCGCCGATGACGTGGGGCTGGTGCGAAACGACATCATTATGTCAGTCAACCGCCGGCCGGTGAACTCGGTGGACGACATCCGGAAGGCTCAGAGCGGCTTGAAGCCAGGAGACGCGGTGGCGTTCCACATCAAGCGAGCGAGAGCAACACTCGGACGCCGCGCTGGCGGCGACGCGGAGTGGACCAGCCTGTACCTGGCGGGCCGGCTGACGGCTGGACAGTAACAGAGCCCTCTTTTCGCAGGCGTTGTGAACGGGCGAGGCTCGCACATCGAGAGCCTCGCCCGTTTTGCTGAGACGTGAGTAATGGGAGATGACCTTCGGGCGAACGCTGATTCTCATTGGGGCTGTCATCATGGCGGTCGGGCTGGTCGTCAGCTTTGGCGGGCGCCTGCCGTTCCGCATCGGCCGCCTGCCGGGCGACATTCTGATCAAAGGCAAACATTCCGTGTTCTACTTCCCGCTGGCGACGGGCCTGCTGTTGAGCCTGCTGCTGAGCCTCGTGCTGTGGCTGATCCACCGGCGGTAGGAGATCAGAGCTGGCCGTTTTTCAGTTTTGTTACACTGTGACTTGCGTTTACGCAGAGCAGCTTTTCTCTTGATTTTGCTGTTCGCGGCCGGACTTGCAGTGGCGGCCGTTCAAAAGAAACAGCAAGCGTCCTCGAAGCAGCCAGCTTCGACGAGGAAGGGCACCACCTCCAAGAAGACCGCGGCGCCGAAGAAAAGCACCGCACCGGCGAAGACGGTACGGCGGCGCACGACCGCGAAAACCGTCACCCCCCAAAAGACGTCGAAGCGTGCCAGGACACGCCGGATCGCGCGAAGAAAGAGCGCACCAAGCTGGCGTCGCGGCCAACTGGAGCCGACGCCCGAGCGGTATCGGGAAATCCAACAGGCGCTCATCGACCGGGGTTACCTGCAAGCTCCCGTGCCGGAGAAATGGGGTACGGAGAGCGTAGACGCGCTGAAGCGGTTCCAACAGGACCAGAAGCTCGAGGCCAGCGGCAAGCTAGACTCGCTGTCGATCATCGCCCTCGGCCTCGGACCGAAGCGGGACCTGGCATCTCAAAACGGGCGGGTACCCCTCGCCCAGCCACCACCAGAGGGAGATCGATGATCATCGGCGTTCCCAAGGAAGTGAAAGACCATGAGGCCCGGGTTGGGCTCGTGCCCAGCGGAGCGATCACGCTGCGCGAGGCGGGCCACGAAGTGCTTGTTGAAGCCGGAGCCGGCCGCGGCAGCACGATTTCCGACAAGGAATACGAGGAGGCCGGCGCGTGCGTAGTACCGACGGCCGCTGAAGTCTGGTCAGGCGCGGACCTGGTGGTGAAGGTCAAGGAACCGCAGTTGTCCGAGTATGGCTACCTTCGCAAGGGACTGGTCCTGTTCACCTATCTGCATCTCGCACCGCTGCCGGAGCTGACCAACCGGTTGCTTGAGGCGGGTGTCAGCGCGGTGGCATACGAGACGATCCGGGAAGACGACGGCTCGCTTCCGCTGCTGACGCCGATGAGCGAGGTGGCGGGCCG
This sequence comes from Bryobacteraceae bacterium, assembly GCA_035455185.1. GTDB lineage: Bacteria > Acidobacteriota > Terriglobia > Bryobacterales > Bryobacteraceae > JAEHDI01. The sequence continues at coordinate 11,064 of DATIFQ010000392.1, forward strand.
CATGGCGGTGCAGGTGGGAGCGCAGTACCTGGAAGCGCCGAACGGCGGGCGGGGCGTGCTGCTGGGCGGAATTCCCGGCGTCGCGCCAGCCAACGTGCTGATTCTGGGCGGCGGGATCGTGGGGCACAACGCCGCGAAGATCGCGTACGGCATGGGCGCACACGTCACGATCATCGACAAGAACCTGAATCGGCTGCGGGAGATCGACGATATCTACAACAGCCAGGTAGTGACGCTGGCGTCCAATATCTGGACGATCCGCGAGACGATCCGGCAGGCGGACCTGGTGATCGGAGCGGTCCTGATTCCGGGCGCGTCGGCGCCAAGGCTGGTGCGGCGGGACATGATCCCGCTGATGAAGCGCGGCGCGGTGATGGTGGACGTCTCGATCGACCAGGGGGGCTGCCTGGAGACGTCGCGGCCGACGACGCATACCGACCCGGTCTATCTCGTCGACGACGTGGTGCACTATTGCGTCTCGAACATGCCGGCGGCGGTGCCGCATACATCCACGTTCGGGCTGACCAACGCCACGTTCCCCTATCTGTTGCAGCTTGCCAACAACGGGCTCGAGAAGGCCTGCGAAGATTCCGCTGCGATTCGCGAGGGTGTGAACGCGTACCGCGGGCACGTCACGCACCCGGCGGTTGCCGAATCCCAAGGGCGTCCGTTCCGGGAGTTTGCCTCGCTCGCATAAGCGCCCGCCCGGCGGATTCCGCGGGGTCGAGTTTAGAGGAGGCGGACGGGGCGGGGCTTTTCCAGGCGGCGGCGCAGGCGGGCGGCGCGGCGGCGAAGTTCCTCCGTATCACTTAACTCGATCGCCGTGGAAGTGAACTCGAGTGCCATGGCGTAGTTCCTCTCGCGGTGTTCGTAGTGCTTGGCCAACTCTTCGAGGGCGTGGATCCGGAACTGGTTCTGTATGGAAGCAAGCTCCGTGAACGCGGCCAGGGCGGCGTCCTCACGGCCGAGACGTTTTTCGACTGTCGCGATCTCCCAAAGTGTGCGGAAAAGCAGCTCGTCGCCCAGCCCGCGTTCGACAGCGCGTCTGAGCAGGGCAAGCGCCTCTTCATGACGCTCGGCCTTGAGCAGCCAGCGCGCCAGTCCGACCCAGTCGGCGCCATGGTGAAGGGGCGCCTCTTCGGGCGACCGGAAGGCGAGCGGTACGAGGCCCGTGAGGCAGGCGAGGGTCAGGATGTCGATGGCGTTGTGGTGGAAGATGGGAACGAGACGGGCGGCCTGGCGTGTGCGAAGGTACTCGAAATACACGTAGGGGATCATTTCTCCCGGGATGTCGCCTTCGCGCTCGACGCCGAGGATCTGGTATTCCAGTTCGACGAGGCGGCAGCTTTCCAGGCGCAGTTTCCAAAGACGACGCGCGCCGAAGAGCAGATCGAGATGGGCAAGGCGGCCGAACGGAGGCCGGGAGCGCGCCATGCGGAACCGCGTCTCAAGGAGCGGCTGGTCGTAGGCTTTGCCGTTGTAAGTGATCAGTACGTCGAACTGCGACAGGTGCTGCTCGATCGCGTAGAGAAGGCTGGCTTCCTCGCAAAGGTCCCGCATAAAGAACTGGCGGACGCGAAACCCCTCGGGGGTGATGCGGCCGATGCCGACGAGGAAGGCGTACGTTCCGGTGCCGCCCGCGAGGCCGGTGGTTTCGGTGTCGAGGAAGGCCCAACGCAATGGCGGCGTGTGAGGCACCGTGCCCTCGGACAGTGAATCCAGAAGATCCTCGGGCAGCTCCTCGAGGTTCGAGATGTCCATGCTGCCGTGGCGGCGGTGGCGGGCGTAGAGCTTTTCGGTCTCGAAGTGGCTGCCGTGCGGGGTTTCGACGACCTCGCCGCTCAAAAACTCGTCGATGAAGTAGTGAAGCGGGAGGTCGGGGAAGGGCCGGTCTTCGGCCGGCCGCGGAGACGGGGCAGGGGCGGGCGAGGCGTACTTCCGGTCGATGCGCCGGATCTTGCGCCGGAGGATGGCGAGTTGTTCCTGAATATCGTCCACGCCCTATTCGCCTTTTCTTTGCCCACTATAGAACGGCGGAGACGCGGAGTTCAAGACACAAGAGATGTCGAAGGGTGTCGTTGTGGCCTCGCCCGCGCGGTCACGATTTCCATTTCCAGTCGCGGACTTCCGGCAGATCGTCCCCGTACTTCTCGATATGCCGCCGGTGGTCGACGAGTTTGTCCCGCAATTCCTGCTTCAGATAGGCGCTGCAAGCACGTAGCTGCGGCAATCGGTCGATGACGTCCATAGCCAGGTGGAAGCGGTCCAGGTCGTTGAGGACAGCCATATCGAAGGGCGTCGTAATCGTCCCCTCTTCCTTATAGCCGCGGACGTGGAAATTGTCGTGGTTGGTCCGGCGATATGTCAGGCGGTGAATCAGCCAGGGGTAACCGTGGTACGCGAAAATCACCGGCTTGTTGGTGGTGAACAGCACATCGAAGTCCCTGTCCGGCAGGCCGTGCGGATGTTCACTCGGGGACTGGATCTTCATTAGATCCACGACGTTCACGACCCGGATCTTCAGCTCCGGCAGGCTGCGCCGCAGGATCGCAACCGCGGCGAGGGTTTCGAGTGTGGGCACGTCGCCCGCACACGCCATCACCACGTCGGGATCGCTGTCCTTGTCGGTGCTTGCCCATTTCCAGATGCCAATACCCGCCGTGCAGTGGCGTATAGCCGATTCCATGTCCAGCCATTGCGGAGCGGGATGCTTGCCGGCTACGACGACGTTTACATAATGCCGGCTGCGCAGGCAATGGTCCATCACGGAAAGCAAGCAGTTCGCATCGGGCGGCAAGTAAATGCGTACGATCTCTGCTTTCTTGTTCACCACGTGGTCGATGAAGCCGGGGTCCTGGTGAGTAAAGCCGTTGTGATCCTGCCGCCAAACATGGCTCGCGAGCAGATAGTTCAGCGAAGCGATCTTACGGCGCCATGGCAGTTCGAGCGTAACTTTCAGCCACTTCGCGTGCTGATTGAACATCGAGTCCACAATGTGAATGAAGGCCTCGTAGCTGTTGAACAGGCCGTGGCGGCCGGTCAGGAGGTAACCTTCCAGCCAACCCTGGCATTGGTGTTCGCTCAGCATTTCCATCACCCGCCCCTCCGGCGCGAGGAACTCGTCGGCCGGTTTCGTTTCGGCAACCCATTGGCGGCTGGTTGCTTCGAATACGGAACCTAGCCGGTTGGAGAGAGTTTCATCCGGGCCCCAAATCCGGAAGTTCCGCCGATCTGCGTTCAACCGGACGACATCACGGAGGAATGCGCCAAGCACACGGGTGTCTTCGGCCCGCACGGCTCCCGGCGCGGGGACGTCGAAGGCGTACGCGGTGAAGTCAGGCATCCGTAAATCCTTAAGCAGCAGACCGCCGTTGGCGTGCGGATTCGCACCCATGCGCCGTTCGCCCTCGGGCGCCAGCGCCTGCAGATCCGGCCGGAAACGGCCTTGGGTATCGAACAGCTCCTCGGGACGGTAGCTGCGCAGCCAAGCCTCGAGTTGTTCGAGGTGCTCGGGGTTGCTGGCCGTGTTGGCCAGCGGCACCTGATGGGCGCGGAAGGTCCCCTCCACGGGCTGCCCGTCCACTGTCTTCGGGCCGGTCCAGCCTTTGGGGGACTGAAGCACGATCATGGGCCAGCGCGGGCAAGCGGCGATTCCGAGCTCCCGCGCTTCCCGTTGAATCGCCTGGATCTGCGCGATGACGCGATCGAGCGTGGACGCCATGAGCGGGTGCATGAGCGCTGGATCGTCGCCGGTCACGAAGTACGGCTCCCAACCGTAGCCGCGCATCAGTTGTTCGAGTTCCTGCCGCGGAATGCGAGCAAGTAGCGCTGGATTGGCGATCTTGTACCCGTTCAGGTGCAGGATGGGCAGCACGGCGCCGTCAGTCGCCGGATTCAGGAACTTATTCGAATGCCAGGCGGTGGCGAGCGGCCCGGTTTCGGCCTCGCCATCGCCGACCACGCACGCAACGACAAGGCTCGGGTTGTCAAACGCCGCTCCGAATGCATGGCTGAGCGAATACCCCAGTTCGCCGCCTTCATGAATGGAGCCGGGCGTCTCCGGCGCTACATGACTCGGAATGCCGCCGGGGAAGGAAAACTGCCGGAACAGCATGCGAAGCCCTGCCTCATCTTGCGTCACCAGGGGGTAGACCTCGCTGTACGTCCCTTCCAAATACACGTTGGAGACCACCGCTGGTCCGCCGTGTCCTGGGCCGGAGATGTAAATCATGTTGAGGTCGTGTTCGCGGATGACGCGGTTCAAGTGAACGTAGACGAAGTTCTGCCCGGGCGTTGTGCCCCAATGGCCAAGAAGGCGCGGCTTGATATGCTCAGGCCGTAGCGGCTCCTTAAGCAGCGGGTTGTCGTACAGGTAGATCTGTCCGACGGACAGGTAGTTAGCTGCCCGCCAATAGGCGTCCATTCGACCTAGGAGTTCCGGTGAAAAGGCGTTCGCCGCCTGGGCGTCGCCGTGTGCTGTCATCGCATTGGGGGTTTCCATAATGCCTCGTTCCGCCTTCAGGAGGGTGCCAACAAACCCGCCGGCATTGACGCCTGACACAGCCTAAAGGCTGTGCCACGACCGAGGATCAAGAGCTTACTGCCTGTAGTGGCACAGGCCTCAACCTAGCTTCAGCCTGTAGCATGGGTCTTTTCAGCACCCCGTGTTTCCGCCCGCATTCAGGCTAGCATATGAGACTGCTGGGATCGGACCTGACGGTTGTGATTCGGACGTGAGAAGCTTACGAGACCTTCTTCAGTCCGGCTTGGATCGCTCGCTTCAGGACGGTTTGGTATCCGATTCCTTCCTTGGCTGCGATCTGTTGAGCCCGATCGAGGTCCGCAACGGGTATCCGGATGGAAATGGCCCTCGTCGCGTTTGCCTTGGCCTTCTCCACCAACTCGGCAAGTACTTTTGCGTGGGTCAACGGGATGGTCGAGCCTTTCGAGCGCAGGGTGGTGCCTCGTTTGAGAGCACGCTCGAATTCCCGTTGCGTTTGCCGGTGCCCCTCCGGGCTGGCATACCAAGCAGCTTCTGCCGCCGCGGACTCCAACTCAGCCTTCAATTTCCGGGGCATAAACCCTCCTTTCGGCTTGATTCATGGTGTACGCCGTCACCGTCCGAAACCTCTTGCGCCGGACGGTGAACACGACCACGAGATAACGTCCGCCTGCCGTCCGTCCGAACAGTTTCCAACGCTTTTCGCTTCCTACCGGCGCAGCCGGAATGATGACGCGGCGGCGTCTTGCCGTCTCCTCGACTTCTTCAGGTGACACGCCGTGGAGGGCGGTGTGGCCAACATTGTGTACATCCCACTCGAAGCCGAGAAGTATATACAGGTAGCGTATATACGCGCAAGATCCGCATTCCGTACGCCCCCGCCCGGATACTCAGCGAGTTTCTTCAATTGCGCGGGAGAGGGATTCCCATTCGGCGAGGAGGGCGGCGAGCTCGGCGCGGCGAGCGTCGAGGAGCGTTGAGATGCGGCGAGTCTCTTCGGCGCTCACGAAGACCGCTAGCGCCTGCTCGTGGTCGGTGATCTCGGTCTCGAGGCGGCCGATCTCCTCTTCGATCTCAGTGCAGCGTTCCTCCATCTGTCGCAGCCGGATCGGGTTCAGGCGCTTCGGCTTCTCCTCGACGGGGTCGGGTGCCGGAGCGGCGTTGCCGGGCGCGTCGGAGACAACCGCGGGCTCTGCCGCCTCGGCGGCTGCCACCGATGATTTCCGCCAGAGGAAGTCTTCGTAGTTGCCGGGATACGACTGTACCTGGCCGCCACCGATATCAAACACGCGGGTCGCCAGCCGGTCGATGAAGTACCGGTCGTGCGAAACGAAGACCACGGTGCCGTTGAATTCCCGGAGGGATTCCAGAAGAACGTCCTTGGCGCGCAGATCGAGGTGGTTGGTCGGCTCATCGAGTAGCAGGAAGTTCGACGGTTGAAGCAGCATGCGCGCCAGGGCGTACCGGTTTCGCTCCCCGCCGGACAGCACGCCAACGGGTTTGAAAACGTCCTCCTCGGAGAATAAGAAACACCCAAGCAGCGTGCGAAGCTCCGTGAGGGTCGATCGGGGGGCGATCGCACCCAGATCGTCGAGCAGCCGCACGGAGGGGTCCAGTTCCTTGTATTGGTCCTGGGCGAAGTAGTCGGGCTCGACATTATGGCCGAGGCGATATTCTCCCGACGAGACGGATTCGATTCCGGCCAAGATCTTGATCAACGTCGATTTTCCCGCGCCGTTAGGCCCGACCAGTGCGACGCGCTCTCCGCGTTCGATGACAAAGCCGGTGTCTTCGAACACGCGCTTGGCGCCATACGACTTGCTCATGCCCTGGAATTCGGCGACGATGCGGCCGCTTGGCTTCGGCTGGGGAAAGGAGAAGTGGATTGTTTGCTCCTCGGGGGGCAACTCGATTCTCTCGATCCGCTCCAGTTCCTTCACGCGGCTCTGGACCTGGCGCGCCTTAGTGGCCGTATAGCGGAAGCGATTGATGAACGCCTCGAGCTGGCGGATCTTGTCCTGCTGGTTCTTCTGTGCCGCTTCAAGCTGGCCGCGGCGCTCGGCCTTCTGCTCGAGATAGCGCGAGTAGTTGCCCGCGTAGAAATTGAGCCGCCGGTTCCAGATCTCGACCACACGGGTGACGGTGACATCCAGAAAATAGCGATCGTGCGAGACAAGGACGAAGGCGTAGGGGTAGGAGGAGAGGTACTGTTCCAGCCAGTTCCTCGCCTCGAGGTCAAGGTGGTTGGTCGGCTCGTCGAGCAGCAGCAGATTCGGGCGCTCGAGCAGCAGCTTGGCAAGGGCGATCCGCATCTGCCAGCCGCCGGAGAACTCCTCGGTGCGGCGGGTCCAGTCTTCCTTCGGGAAGGCCAGACCGCTCAGAACGGCGCCCACTTGCGCCTCGAGCGCGTAGCCGTCGCGGTTACGGAACTCGTCTTCAAGCCGGTGGAAGCGGTCGGCGACGACGCGGTACGCCTCGCCGTCCGGATCGAGCGAGGCCATGTCTCGGGTAAGCGACTCGAGTTCCCGCTCGATGAGACGGAGGTCCTCAAAAACCGAGAGACACTCGGCGAAGACGGTGCGGCCGGAAAGCTCGAGGCCGTACTGCGGAAGAAAGCCACACGTAATGCCCTTCATCGCCGAGGCCGCGCCGTAGTCGACGGTCTCGGTCCCGGCGAGGATTTTCAACAGGGTCGTCTTGCCGGTACCGTTGGCTCCTACCAGGCCGATGCGATCGCCGGCGGTGATCTGCCAGTCCGCCTCTTCGAAGAGGAGTTTCGGGCCGAAGCGCTTGCCGGCGGCGGTGAGCTGGATCATTGAGAGAGGGTGAGGAAAAATGGTGACAGACAGCCATTTCGCAAAGGCGGCGAAATGGAGTCAGTCCCCATTTTTCACGGGTCCGCAGAAGAATTCGAGGGCACGGGCGATGTAGCTCTTCAACTCGGTTCGGGGGACGACGGCATCGAGGAAGCCATGCTGGACCAGGAACTCGCTGCGCTGGAAGCCCTCGGGCAGTTTCTGGCGGATGGTCTGCTCGATGACGCGGGGGCCGGCGAAGCCGATCAGCGCTCCGGGTTCGCCGATATTGATATCACCGAGCATGGCGAAGCTGGCAGTGACACCGCCGGTGGTTGGGTCGGTCAGCACGCTGATGAAGGGGATTCTCGACTCGTCGAGGCGCATGAGCGCGGCCGAGATCTTGGCCATCTGCATGAGGCTGACCGCGGCCTCCTGCATGCGCGCGCCACCGGAAGCGGAGACGATGACGAGCGGCATTCGCTGGTCGATACAGCGCTCGATGGCCCGGGTGATCTTTTCGCCCATGACGGCGCCCATGCTGCCGCCGATGAACTTCAACTCCAGAGAACAGATATGCACTCGGCGGCCGTTGAGCAAGCCGACGGCGGAGATGAGCGCGTCCTTGAGCGAGGTGGCCTTTCGCATGGCCGCCAGACGGTCGCGGTAGGCCTTCTGATCCACGAACTCGAGCGGGTCGGTTGAGACGAGTTCGCGGTCGAACTCCTCCCATTTGCCTTCGTCGAAGAGCATGCGGAGGCGGGCGGCGGCATCGATCTTGAAGTGGAAGCTGCACTTCGGGCAGACCTGGTAGTTGTCGTCAAGCGCCTTCCGCCAGATGATCTGGCGGCAGTTGTCGCACTTGACCCAGAGTCCTTCCGTTTTAACGCGATGCTCCTCTTCGGAGGGAGCGCCGGGTTGCCGGGCCGGCTGTTGTCGGGTAAACCAGGCCATGTTGCTTTTAGTATTCTATGCCTCGCTGCGCGAGGACACCCTTGTGGAAGGGATGCTTGATCTCCTTGATCTCGCTGACCAGATCGGCCGCCTCCACCAGTTTCGGATGCGCATTCCTGCCCGTGCAGACGACATGAAGCTGTCCCGGGCGCGCAACCAAGCCTTCCAGGACCTGGTCGATTCCCAGCATCCCGTAATGGATGGCGTAATTGATCTCGTCGAGGATCAGCATATCGTACTTCTTGGACTGCATCGCCTCGACCGCCGCATTCCACGCCTCCTGAACGAGGCGCACATCCTCCGGATCCGGCTGTTCGGCGCCAACTTTTACGAATCCGCGTCCCATGACGCGGATCTCGAAGGCGTCCCCAAGCATTCCTGCCGAGTCGAGCTCACCGTAGTGCCAGGAGCCTTTGATGAACTGGATCATCAGCACCTTGAAGCCCTGGCCGACGGCTCGGAAGGCGGTTCCCATCGCGGCCGAGGTCTTACCTTTTCCATTGCCGGTGTAGACCATCAGCAGGCCGCGCCGCTCTTCCATCGTTTTACGTTAGCGCGGGTACGGATGGCCCCGCAACGTAGTGAAAGCGCGGTAGATCTGTTCAGCGAGCATGACGCGGGCCAACTCGTGCGGGAAAGTCATTGAAGACAAAGAGAGAAGCAGGTCGGCCCGCGGGCGCCAGGCGGCGGGGAGACCGTCGGCGCCGCCAACGACGAAGACCAGATCGCGCGCCTCGGCTTCGGCTTTCTCAATGAGGGCGGCAAACGCGGGCGACCCCATCGTCTTCCCGGTGGGGTCGAGCAGAATTTTGGCGGCGCCGGGGTGTTTTTTCCACAGGTCGGCGCGATCCGGATTCACCTCGCGCATTTCGCATTTCGCGTACCGCTGGGTGCGTTTGAGGAACTCGGCGGCCAAGCGGTTGGCATCGTGATCGCGTGGCTTGCCGATGAAGTAGATCCAGATTCGCGGCACATTTCATTATGCGCCGTGGGCGGCGGTGTTATCGTGGAGGGCAGCACACCCCCGAATGGTAAAGACGCTTCTGATCCGCGCCCCGGAAGGCAGATCCCAGGC
>DATIFQ010000393.1:0-18475 GCA_035455185.1 Bryobacteraceae bacterium
GGTACGCGGTGATCTGGAACACGTTCTCTGGATTCTCGCCGACGTACAGATGGAAGAACTCGCCCGGAGTCACCGTCACCGCGACCCGAAATGAAGCGAACCCGTTTCGGGCCAGCGCCGGCGACAGGACCTCGCGCGGTCGCACAGCCGGGTCACGCGGACGGTCTGCCTTAACCACGTGTCCGAGCGGATCGATCCGCGTGAACTCGGAGTACACGCGAATGCTGTGCGCGTCACACAGCGCGACACATGCCGTCAGCAGGAATGTGCCCCGCACGGCGAGGCAGGCAAGCGTTCTGATCACACCGTCTGGCGGCGCGTCCGCGCAAGCAACTCCCGGGCGCGCGCGAGGGCTTTCTCCTCTGCTTCTTCCCTGGTCGATCCGGTCGTCCTGGCGAGGCCTGCGCCGGGGGACACATTATCCGCCCGGCAGTGATACTTTCCGCCCGCGCGATAGCTGGTCAAATTCAGCGGCCAGCCATCCACTTCGAGCTTCCGTTCGCGGTAGTCTTCGGCTTTCATCGTTTCAGGCTCCCGCCGCCGCAGGTACACCCCGCTCAACCGGAACGCCGACCAGGTTGCCCCACTCGGTCCAAGAACCATCGTAGTTCGCGACTTTCTCGAATCCAAGCAGGTACTTGAGCACGAACCACGTGTGACTGGAACGCTCGCCGATCCGGCAGTACGCGATCACAGGCTTCGAACCGTCGATGCCCTCGGCACCATACAAGCGCTTCAGTTCGTCGTAAGACTTGAACGTCCCGTCATCGTTGCATGCCTTCCCCCATGGGATACTGCGGGCGCCCGGGATGTGACCCCCTCTCTGGCATGTTTCAGGCAGTCCTGGCGGCGCGAGAATCTCGCCCGTGAACTCCTGTGGGCTCCGCACATCCACAAGCGCCGCCGTCCGATCCTTCGAAGCGGACTGGGCTGCCGGCAGAAACGCTCGCAGCGAAAGATCCGGCGCAGCCGCTTTATACGTCACTTTCTTTCGCACAGGCGACTCCGTCGAGAGTTCGCGGCCCTCGGCAAGCCATTTCTTTCGGCCGCCGTTCATCAGGCGGACGTCCTTGTGGCCGTAAATCTTCATCTGCCAAAGCGCCCATGCGGCGAACCAGTTGTTGTTGTCCCCATAGATGACGACGGTCGTGTCGGGAGTGATGCCGGACGCCGACATCAGCTCCTCGAACTGTGCTTTCGGCAGGATGTCCCGCCGGACCGTGTCGCAGAGCTGCGTATTCCAGGCCCAGCCGATCGCGTTCGGTACGTGGCCCTCGTTATAGGCGGAGGTGTCAACGTCCACCTCGGCGATACACACTTTAGGATCACGATGGTGCTCAGTAACCCAGGCGGTATCGACGAGTACTTCCGGGCGAGCGTAGTTCCCCATTTTTGATTCCTCCTCTGAGTGGATATACCCAAAACTATATAAGCAATAGGGACTACGCGCAAGCCCCCCCTTACGGGAGGCTTTTAGCGGCGGGTTTCTCAATACTAAGCGAGGTCGAACTTCTCCGGGTGGAGCTCCGGGTCGCCTGTGACCAGGACTGGATAGCGCAGGATCTCCTCCAGCTCTTCCAGATAGTCGTTGTCGGTCGATTTCAGCACCTTGGCGACTTCCGGATTCACTCTCAAGACGACGTTCGGCCCCTCGACGGCGCGGGCGATCTTCTGAGCTTCTTGAAGGATCTCACCGATTACCGTCTGCACACTCTTGACGTAACCGGAGCCGTCGCACGTCGGACACGGCGAGCACAGTGCGCGCTCGAGTGTTTGCTTCACCCTCTTGCGGGTGATGGCAACGAGTCCAAAGTCGTTGAACTGGAGGATCTTGTACGGTGCCCGGTCAAACCGCATCTCCTCTTCGAGCGCCTGCATCACTTTCTGGCGGTTCTTGCGCTCATCCATGTCGATGAAATCGATGACGATTATGCCGCCGAGGTCCCGCAGCCGGATCTGCCGAACGATTTCCTTGATCGCCTCGGTGTTGGTCTTGACGATCGTGTCTTCGAGCCGGGCGGACTTCCCCACAAATTTCCCGGTGTTGACATCGACTGCCACCAGCGCTTCGGTCTGATTGATCACGATGTAACCGCCGGACCTCAGCCATACCTTGGGGCGCAGCGCTTTCTCCAGTTCAGCGGTCACGCCAAACGCGTCGAAAATCGGCGTCGGGCGCGTGTACATCTTGACCCGGCCCACCATGGCCGGCTGCAGCCGCTCCACAAACCGAAGCACGCTCTCGTAGATGTCCTCGTGGTCCACCCAGATCGCCTTAAAACTCTCGGTAAGCTGGTCTCGGAGAAGCCGCTGTACCAGATCGAGATCGTGGTGGATCAGCGTCGGGGCCGGTTTCCGCTCAGCCCGCTGGCGGATGTCGAGCCAGAGGTTGTACAGAAAGGTCATGTCTGAGGCGATCTCCTGCTCGGATCGCCCGGTACCCGCGGTTCTGACGATAAAGCCGCCAGGGATGCCGACGCGGTGGTTCATGAGAATACGCCGAAGGCGCTGACGTTCTTCATCGGAACCGATCTTCCGGGACACGCCGAGATGCTCGACAGTCGGCATGTAAACGACGTAGCGGCCGGGCAGAGCAATGTGCGAGGTGATGCGCGCGCCCTTCTGCCCAAGCGGTTCCTTGGCCACCTGGACGAGAACCTCCTGTCCCTCGCGCAGGAGGTCGGTGATGGACGGAAGCTGGCGGGGGGATTCGGATGGCTGTGAGGACGCTCGGGCCTCCGCCTTCGGCTCGGCGTGCTCTTCGTCACGCGGTTCGGGTCCGGCATTACGCATCTTGCGCCGCAACCGGCGCGACACCCGGTGGGGATAGCGGCCTTCTCGCTCGCGAACGCCCGCGGTCAGGGCAGGAGAGGGTTCCTCAGTTTCAGGGACGGCCGCCTCCGCGGTGTCCTCGTCCGGCTCGGACTCCAGAGCGGTTTCGACGGGTGCGTCGTCGGCAGCGGGCTCGGATTCCGGCTCGGACTCCGAGACAGGCTCCTCAACCGTCGCCGGTTCTTGTGGCTCGACTACCCCTGGATCCTCAGCCATCGCATCTTCAGGAGCTTCGTTTGCCGGGTCTTCCGTCTCTTCGATGAGAGCCTCTGCCTCCGAGGCTTCGAATTGTGTTTCCGCCGGCTCCGGCGCGAGTGGTTCTTCCAAGATGGCGGCGCCGTTCTCCGCGTCCGGCACGGGATCTACGAGGCCCGCGGCCTCCGGTTCGTTGATCTGGGTCGCATCCGCTTCTTCGGCGCCGGCTAGCTCCAGGATTGTGCCGTTTCCTGCCTCCTCCCGGCGGTACTTCGCCAGGGACTCGCCGGGAAGCGGTTCGATCGCCGCGGCGCTTTCTTGCACTTCCGGTTCCTTGGGAGACCACGACACCGACGGTTCCGGGGCGTACTTCGATTCGGGGAACCCCCGGCCGCGATTCCGGCGCCGCCGTGAACGCCGGCCTTTGCGGTCGCGCCCGTCCGGTTCGGCAGCGTGTTCCGGAATGGGCAGTTCTTCGACCTTCTCCTCGGCCGGGGCGGGCTCCGCCGGTTCCGTCCTATCGACGCGCTCGGCTCGTTCCCGTTCGATCCGCTCCCGCTCCAAGCGTTCACGCTCTCCTCGGCGGCCGCGATCGTCGGGTGCCGCGATCTTGTCGTACTCCTCGTTCTCTTCGAAAAAATCGGAGACGTACAAAAAGGCGTCACGATCGAGGCCGACATCGACGAAAGCCGATTGCATACCCGGCAGCACACGGGTAACACGACCCTTGTGGATGCTGCCCGCAAGCGAGTATTCGTTTGCCCGCTGAAAGTAGATCTCGACCAACTGGCCATCTTCCAGAACTGCCACTTTCGTTTCGTGGCGGTTGGCCGAAATCACCAACTCTTTTCCCATGAAATCCTCCGCGTCGGAAGCGCGGGCGAGGCGACGGGAAGAAATGCGGCCGGGGCTGTAGAGGGACCTCAGTTCTGCGACGGCGCTGGAGTACCGGACATTGCTCCGGCTCCTGCGTCAAAACCTTTCTTCCGGCGGCGGGGATGGAGCCGCTTTGCTCAAACATCCGCCCACCCACCGGGGTGCTGCACCGAACCTCGGGACCGCGTCCCTTGCCGTGCAGGAACCTCAGTATCCCTCTCAACAACGGAACCTTGCCACCTTCAGACTTCCCGCGAAACAGTGTCTCGCAACGCTTCAATTTACAAACCGCCGGAGCCTGACGTTGTTGACCAGCCCTAGCATCACAAATACCGACAGAATGCTAGAGCCGCCGTAGCTCATCAGCGGCAATGGGATGCCGGTGACCGGCATCCGGCCAACCACCATCCCAACATTCACCAACAGGTGAAACAGCAACAATGAACACACGCTCATGCAGATAAACATGCCGGCCCGGTCCGGGGCCATCTGTGCGTTCTGTACGATCTGCATAAGCAGCAAAAAATACAAGCCGAGTACTAATACTACCCCAACAAAACCATGCTCTTCCGCAAAAGCCGAAAAAATGAAGTCCGTGTGTGGCACCGGAAGGAAGCGAAGCTGTGTTTGAGAACCCCGGGTTACACCCTTCCCCCACATGCCGCCAGAACCGACGGCGATCTTGGACTGGATCACCTGGTAGCCTGAGCCACGCGGGTCCTGGGTCGGATCCTGGAATGATGTCAGGCGGGCTTTTTGATAATCCTTCAGAAACATCCACCCGACAGGCAGAGCCAGTAGGGCGAGCAGGCAGATCACAAGAATATACCGCCAGCGAATTCCCCCAAAAAACAAGGCCGCTATCAGGATCGCGCCGTAGGTCAGCGACGTGCCCAAGTCCGGCTGCTTCATCACAAGCACCATCGGAAGCGCGACTAGCGCCCCGAGCTTCAGCAGATCCCTGATTTCCAGCCTGTCGCTCCTCAGTTCGCTCAAATACCGCGCCACGAGCAATACTATGACCAGTTTAACGAATTCGGAGACTTGAAATGTGAATCCGCCTGGGAGCGGGATCCACCGCCGGGAGCCGAACACCTGACGGCCCACCAGGAACACCGCGACCAGGGTCCCCAGCGACAGCAAGTAGAGCAGCGGTACGTGTTCAAGCAGAGTGTGGTAGTCGACTCGGGTCGACACGTACAGAACCACCAAACCTACGCAGACGTATAGCAACTGCTTCCACCAGGCGTCTTGCCAGGCCGTGTCGAGGGTTGCACTGTAGATCTGAAGGATGCCCAGACCACAGATCAACACCGTCAGCGCCAGAAGCGGCCAGTCGAGATCTCGGGCTGAGAGGTATTTCGCCATGCCGGTTACTGCACTCCCTGTGTGGCGTTTTGCGCGACGGGAGGCTGCGCGCCCGCGACCATTCGAGGAGCGGAGACGCGCGACTTCTTGTCGAAGTACGCTTTGATTACATCGCGGACGATTGGCGCTGCCATGGGTCCGTGCTCACCGCCTTCGAAGAGGGCGACCACCACAATCTCGGGAAACTGGCGCGGAGCGAAACCGACGAACCACGCGTTATCCTTCATCGTTTGGCCGAGCTTGGTGTTCTTAAGCACCTCGTTGGAAGCAAGCTGGGCTGTCCCGGTCTTGCCGCAGACCTCAACACCCGGGATTTGCGCCCGGCCGCCGGTGCCGCCCTCATTGACGACACCGAACATCCCGTCAATTACTCTCGCCACGCTTTCGGGGTTCAGATTCGCCGTCCTGGGCCGGTCGGCCTGCGGCAGATCCATACGCAGATGAGGCGGGTACCAGGCTCCGCCCATCGCCAAGCCGCCAATCGCGTATGCGAGCTGGAGCGGAGTGACCGTCAGAGCGCCCTGTCCGATTGCCACCGAAATCGTCTCTCCGGCGTACCATTTTTGCCGGAATTGACGCAGTTTCCATTCCGTCGACGGAACCACGCCCGCCGCTTCGTGCGGAAGGTCGATGCCGGTCTTCTTCCCGAGTCCGGCCAGGCTCGCGTATTCGGCGATCTTGTCAATTCCAATCCTGTTGCCGATGGTGTAGAAATAAACGTCACAAGACTGCACGATGCCACGATGCAGGTCAACCTGTCCGTGCCCGCCCTTAAGGTGACACCGGAAGTAACGGCCATAGAAACTCGCTCCGCCCCCACAGTGTACGGTGAAGGTGTCGTCCACTCCGCCGGATTCGAGTGCGGCCAATGATACGATCGGCTTGAAAGTAGACCCAGGCGCGAGTTGCGCCTGGATGGCTCGATTCAGCAGCGGCTTGTCGGGGTTGCCGACGAGTTCCTGCCAGTCGTCCGCGAATCTGTTGGGATCGAAGGCGGGGCGGCTCACCATCGCCAGCACCTCGCCGTTGCGGGGGTCGAGGGCCACCACAGCCCCTTTCCGGTTCTCCATGGCCAGTTCCGCCACCGCCTGGAGGTCGAGGTCGATCGTGAGTTGCAGCGACTTACCGGAGACCGAGTCCTTGAGGCCAATCACCTCGCGTTCCCTGCCCCGGTTGTCGACGACCACCTGGCGTTGGCCGTCAATGCCCATCAACATGTCGTTATACTGGCGCTCGATGCCAGCCTTGCCGATGAGGTCTCCGGGGTTGTATTTGACGAACTCCAGAGTGTTCAGTTCGGAGTCGCTTACCTCGCCGACGTAGCCGATCACGTGCGCCGCCATCCCGTTACGCGGGTACAGGCGGCGCTGCGCGTGGATCAGTTCCATCTCAGGGAAGCTTTCCATGTCGCGATGCGCCTCTACGAATGACAACTCGCCGGCGCTCAGCTCCTGCTTGATGACGATCGGCTCGTACTGCGGCCTTGCACGGAAGCGCTTCAGGCGGCCGACCAGGTCTTCGTGTTCCAGGTGAAGTCCGTCGGCGATCGGCTGGAGGTGCTCGGGCCGGAGACTCTCCCGGGACAGAATGAGGCTGAACGAGGAATGGTTATCGACGATGACCCGCCCATCACGATCGAGGATTTTTCCGCGAGGCGCGAGGACCGGCAACGCCTTGATTCGATTCCGTTCCGCCTGCTCGCTATAACGCTCGGGATTGCTCACCTGGAGGTCCCAGAAACCGGAACTGAGAAAAAGAAAAACGGCTACCGCGGCGTACTGGAAAAACGCGATCCGCCCCGATGCGAACTTCGGGTCGTCCCGCACCAGCGGCCTGGATGGGATGTCCTCGCGCGTGGGGTCCGTCAACGGCAGTTGCACGATGCCAACAGTTCTCTACCCTTCAGTCTTGAGTTTATCAAAGAGGTAGAACAGGGGCGGTGTCACGGCGCCGTTCAGCAGCGCGAGCAGAAGTGTTCGTAGAATCTCCGGGTCGACTGCCTGGCCCAGCAAGACACCGCGCAAAAACCAATACGCGAGTTGATGGAGGACAAAGAACACGAACCCCAGTGCGAATCGCACGGCGCCGTGTTCCGCTTCGAATCTCGTCCCAAGCGATGCCGCAACATAACCGCAAAGCGTCTTGGTTATGCCGAACAGTCCCATCGGCTGGTGTGAGAGGGAGTCCTGGACGAGGCCGATGCCGGCGCCAATGAGTATCCCGCCGATAGGCTGTCGCCGGGTCACAGAGAAATACACCGTGACGATAAGAGGAAGGTCGAGGTAGGAGCCGTACTGGAAGAACAGCGGGACGTACACCTGAAAGAGGATCGCTGCGAGCGGGACTGCAAATAGCACCCATGCGCGGAAGCGCGAGAAACGCCTCCGCTTCGCAATGCCGAGGTACAAAGGTTCTTGGTACTCGCTCATGGCGCGGGGGTCGTTCGCTGCGCGGGGCTTTCGGCGGAATCCGACCGTTGCGGTGCGGGGGAGGTCTTCGCCGGCTGAACCGCCGGTGGCTTCGCAGCCTTTGGGGGCGCGACTGCGTTCACGTCGGGCCCGGCCGCCACGGCTCCAGACGCCGGCGAGCCGGCCGCGGGCGGCTCGCTGAGCTTCAGATTGAAGTCCGGCGGCCTGGATCCTGCGGCGCCTTCGCCGTACACATGTCCCTGCGCTTCTCCTACCTTCCGGTAGTGCTCTCGCAGCCGGTCAGCTTCGGTCCCGAAGACAAGTTCCCTTGTTGTGGCATCCTCGGGGAGCGAAGCGGCCTGCTGTTCGGACAGCGGCGCCGGAAGCATGTACATGCCCTCGGACGCGCTGCTGGTCTCCGGGATCGGCTTGTGGACGCCCTCGAGGACGATAAGCACCTCCTCAAGGCCGTTCCGCGGGCCGCTCGGCATCACCACAACATCCTTGAACACCTTGCCTTGACCCGTTGAAACCACCTTGCCGACCGGAATGCCGCGCGGGAACACCCGGTCGTCGCCGGACGTGTAGAACCACTCGCCTACATCGACTCGCTCCTCGATCTGGAGGTAGTCCACAATGCAGTCCGGCTTTCCCGTTCCCTTGAGGGTTCCCATTACGCGGTGATTCTCGCTGACCACGCCCGCGGCGAAGGTGGGATCGGTGATCAGTAAGACTTGCGAAGCGGTAGGGAAACTCTCGGTCACCTTGCCTACGATGCCGTCGGGGGTGATGACCGCCATGCCGCGACGGACCCCGTCGGCCGAACCCCGGTCAACGAACACCACCTTGGAACTGGAACCGGCTCCGGTCCCGATGATCCGGGCGGCGACGGTGCGCGATGGCTGGCGCTCCCGGTACGCACTGAGAAGCTTGGCGCGTTCGGCGGTCCCGAGTTCAGACCGCAGAGATTGGTTCTCCATCTTGAGACGACCCAGTTCGGCCCGAAGATGCCGGTTTTCCTCGCTTGCTTTCGCGAACAGCAGGTAGTCTTCGAAGAAGTGCACCGTAGCCGTACGAGCACCCTCAAGTACGCGGGCGACCGGGGTAACGGCACTGACCGCCCAGATCCGGATCAGGCGTACATCCTGGTCCGTCCGGACCTGATACGCGAGCAGAATAAGCTGCGCAAACAACACGAGCAGCAGCACCGTAATGTTTCGGTACCGGCCAAGCAAAGAGTCCATGCCATTCTCAAGTTGGCTTCACTCGATCGAAATCTTGCGAAGCAGCCTGAAGTCGGTCAGCATTTTTCCGGTGCCCAGCACCACCGAGGCGAGCGGATCCTCGGCGATCGAGACGGGGAGGCCTGTCTCCTCCCGGATGCGCTTGTCGAGATTCTTGAGCAAAGCCCCACCACCGGTGAGGACAATGCCGCGGTCGCTGATGTCGGCGCTCAACTCGGGGGGCGTGCGCTCCAGCGCCACGCGAATTGCATTCATGATCGTGGCGACGCATTCCGACAACGACTCGCGGATCTCGCTGTCATCCACGGTGATCGTCTTGGGCACGCCTTGTATGAGGTTGCGGCCCTTGATCTCCATGGTGATCGGCTTCTCAAGTGGGTAGGCTGAGCCGACCTGTATTTTGATCTGCTCGGCGGTGCGCTCTCCGATCAGAAGGTTGTATTTTCGCTTCAGGTACTGCATGATCGCGTCGTCCATCTCGTTGCCCGCTACGCGCACCGAACGGGAATACACGATGCCAGAAAGTGAGATGACGGCGACGTCGGTGGTGCCACCGCCGATGTCGACCACCATGTTGCCCGAGGGTTCGGTGATCGGCAGGCCGGCCCCGATGGCGGCCACCATCGCTTGCTCCACGAGATGCACTTCGCTCGCCTTGGCGCGGTACGCCGAATCGATTACAGCGCGCTTCTCCACTTGTGTAATCTCGCTTGGTACGCCGATCACGATTCTCGGGTGGACCAACATCCGGCGGCCGTGCGCCTTGTGGATGAAGTACGTCAGCATCCGCTCCGTAACCTTGAAGTCGGCGATCACGCCGTCCTTCATCGGACGGATGGCCACGATATTGCCCGGCGTGCGTCCGAGCATCTCCTTGGCTTCCTTGCCTACGGCTTCCACCTCGCCGGTCGACTTGTTGATGGCGACGATCGAGGGTTCGTTGACGACAATCCCCTTCCCTCTGGCATAAACGAGCGTGTTCGCTGTCCCCAGATCGATCGCGAGGTCGGACGAAAAAAGGCTGAAAAGAGAACGAAGATTCATTACAACCTGAACTCAGTGTTGTCGATTATTGTGCGAATCTACCTCGCTAACCCGGTTTCCCATTCGTTGATGACGCCCAACACTGTGTTGCGGGAAAGGGGGAAGGGTAGTCCCCTCAAAGGCTAACATAATGGCCCGCCTGCTTCAATGACCACTAAGTGTATGATTTTCAATGGACAGGATAGCGCGAGAGCAGCAGGGAGTCTCCCCGATTTCTTCCACAACTCGCTGTCCCTCAAGATCGGTGGGCCGAGGCGGCTTGGTGACCGTAGGCCGGTCCGTCTACAATGGATCGTCTGTGCTGACTCGACGCTACGCGATAGCCGCCTGCCTTTCGGCCGCCGCCGGCTGCGGCCGCCGTACGGCATCGGGCTTCGACGGTCACGCGTTTGTTGCGAACGAGGGAAGCCGGGCGGTAGCGGTTGTGGATCTGTCGAGTTTCACCCTCGTTCGGCACATCCCCTTCGCGGCGCCTCCGACCGCGTTAATACCGTACCCCAAGACCAGAGCTGTCTATACGCTAACCCCGGAGACGGGCGCGGTTCATGAGATTGACGCAGCCCGCTGGACGGTGAAGCGCAAGGCGCAGGTGGCGGACAGGGCAATCTCAATGCGGCTTTCACCGGACGTCAGTGCCCTCTGGGTGCTTTGCAGCCAACCGGCTCAATTAGTGCGGGTACCCCTGGAAAGCATGAGGGAAGAGGCCAGGGTTCCTCTGCCGCTGGAACCGGTCGATTTCGACCTTTCGGCGGGTGGCAATCTGTGCGCCGTGAGCTACGGCGAACACGGCGCCGTGACGATGTTCCCTCTCGCCGGCCACCGGGCCGGCCGGTCGGTCCCGATTGGCGGGAAGGCGGGAATCGCACGGTTCCGGTCTGACGGGCGTTACCTGATCGCCGCTAATGTAGCAGACAGGATCATCTCGATCCTTGAGACGCCGACCGGCCGCGTGGTGACGCACTTACCGCTCGCGATTCAACCGGAGCGTTTCTGTTTCAAGGCGGATGGCGGCCAGTTGTTTGTGAGTGGGTCCGGAATGGACGCGGTTGTGATCGTCTACCCGTACAGCACCGAGGTGGACGGCACATTGCTCGCCGGCCGGGCGCCGGGGGCGATGGCCGTCTCGGCGCCGCCCGGCCCGGAATACCTGTTCGTTGCCAACCCTCAGTCGGGAGACGTGACCGTGCTCGACATCGAGACCCGACGCGTGATTGCGGTGGTGACGGTGGGCGGGGAACCCGGCCATGTCTCGGTGACTCCGGACAGCCAGTACGCACTAGTCCTCAGCCGGGGGTCGGGAAATATGGCGGTGATCCGGATCGCGGATGTTGTGCCGCGCCGCACGCGGTCGGCCCCTCTGTTGGCCGTCATCCCCGTGGGCTCCAGGCCCGTCAGCACCGCGGTGCTCGGCGTCTGATCTCCTCTACCGGCGGGGCGGCGGCACGATGAAATCGGTTCCCTCCCGAATGCCGTAGGATGGCCCAAGCTTCCGAAAGTCTTCCGCGCCACGCGCATTCCAGTTCCAGGAGATTCGCCCGTCTTTGAGTGTCAACTCGCACAGCAGGCGCTGTTTCCCGCGGATCCCGCCGCCGGCAGCGTCGACGAAACCGAAATCGCCTTCCAGCAGCCTCCAGACGGCCACATCGGCCACCGCGTCCCGCGTGAGATGTCCCAATTCGGGCCGCTGAATCATCTGGGCGGGCGTCCAAGTCGAACAGAGCACCGCATTCTGGAGCGGCAGCCCAAGCGCCATCAGCTTGGACATCGTGGTAGGCATGTCGATCATCGCACCGTTCATACTGCCGGTGTGAAGATCGGTGGAAATCGAGTCCGGGTAGAAACCCTGCCGAATGGCAGGCGCGGCGTTGCGCATCACAAAACTTCCGCCGCCATGACCGACGTCGAACTTCACGCCTCGTTTCCGGGCCTGATAAAGATAGTCGTACAACTTACCGTCTTCGTCGATCCACGGCACGGGACCGCGGAAGCAGTGCGTCGTAATGTCGCCGGGCCGTAGCTGCTCCGTCACCAGTCGCCAATACGGCCGCTCGCGCAGAAAATAGCCGAAGTCGACCATCACCGGTATGCCGGCTTGCGCTCCGGCCTCAACCGCCCGTTCCACCGAGCGCCAGTCGGGTAACTGGTAGTGCGCCGACTTCACGCCGACCACAACGTCCCGATGCTTCTTCGCCAGACGCGCAACCTCGGCCGGGTCGAAATCGCTCTGCTCGACGATGTCGGTCATCATGCCGAGCCCGGCGATGTTGATCATCGCCAGCACCCGCGTCTTCGCACGGTCGATCACCGTGTGACGGAACGTCTCGAAGTTGCGCCAGCCCGAACTGCCGGCGTCCACCATCGTCGTCACACCGGTCCGGAAGCTGAACGCATCCGGCGGAATGCTGTTATCGCCGGCCCAGGCATCCTTGATGCCGGTGGTATGAAACACGTGTACATGGATATCCACCAGCCCGGGAGTGACGTAGAGGCCCTCCACGTCCAGAACCTGCTTTGCCTGCGCGGGATCAATGCCGGCGGCGACCGCCGCGATCTTCCCGTCCCGTACGGCAACGTCCATTCGCGCGTCGATCTTGTTCTTCGGATCGATGACGTGACCGCCCTTCAACAGCAGGTCGTACGGCGCCTGCCCCCAACAGACCAGAGAAACCAGTTGAAGAAGAATCGCTGCTTGTTTCATGTCCTCATGCCTTGTTGTTTACTGCCGGCTCCATCGCGCTTGGCTATGGGACCGTGTACACTGTGACGCGGTACTTCAAGATGACCGGCTTGCCGGGCTCGAGCGTGTACGGCTTCAGTCCGGGGAAGTTCACGCCGAGGAAACCGTAGTAACGCAGGCACCATCCGTTCGGGAACCCGGGGTTGGCCTGGTCAATGTCGATGCGCGCACCCGCGCGACGGCCGCCGAACTTTCCCTCGAGCTCCGCCCACGGGTGCGGAACGAGGTTCGTGTCCTTTGCCTCGCGGCCCGTGTCGGTCCGCACGACCGTGTCTTCACGGTCGCCGAACCGAATGCAGAAACCGCCATAGCCCTTCCCGTCCTGTTGCCCGGCGATCTGGACGGGTTGCCCAAGTGCCTCGAGCGAGAGCGTGAAGTCGAGCTCACGCCGGTTGGATCGAGCCGGACGCGAGACGATCTCGATGGTTTCCTTCACCAGTTTTCGTTCGCCAGCGAACCAGCCGTTTTCGGCCGCCAGCCGCGCGAAGCCGCCGTTGGCCTCTTGGCTAAGCCATTTCACGAATCGGTGGCCCACGCCGTTCAGCACCCACAGGTCGTACGTCTCGCCTCCAGCGCTCACCACAGGCCACGCCCAGAAGACGCCACGGTGATGATAGTGGTCTTTCGGGAAATCGTCCGTGACGGCCGTGCCGTCTGGTGCGTACAACGGATGCAGATAGCAGCACCGCCGCATCGCCTCCGGGGCGCCTTGCTTCCACTGCATGCCGTGGTGGAAGACGTACACCGGCTTCCCGTTCTCTGTCAGCTCGAGCGAACCCGGTCCCGCCTCGCGAAAAGCAAAAGGGCCGGCGGGCCGGACTGCCAAGGGTAACGCAAGCAGCAAAGCGATGAGCGGCAATCTCATGCGGTTCCTCGTCGAACGCGATCCTCGTCCACCTCGACACCGAGCCCCGGCCCTGCGGGGACGTCAATTTCACCGCCCGCCACGGCAAGCGGCTTGCGCAGGAAGCTCCCGCGCAGGAACTGAGGGCCATTGAGCGCCGCCGGAAACTTCAGACTGTAGGCGCCGTACAGTTGCAGCGCGGCGGCGAGCGCCACGTCCGGGTCGGTGAGCCCGCTCCCGAGAATTAGCAGGCCGGCGTCCAGCAGGATTTCCACTTGGCGCCGTGCATCCCACAGGCCGGCGGTCCGCGCGGGCTTCATCGCAACCCCGTCGAGCAGCCCGAGCCGGATGAATTCGACCAGTTCCGCCGAAGAGACCACGCCTTCGTCCATCAGGATCGGGAGCGCGCCTTGCTTCTTGATTTCGCGATAACCCGTGAGGCGGCTGGCCGGCAACGGCTGCTCCAGCACATTCACGCCGGCGTCCGCCAGTTTCGGAGCAACGGCGAGCGCGGTGGCCAGGTCGTAGCCACCGTTGGCGTCGGCCCAGAGAAATGCCTCGGGCGCGAGCTTCCGCACGCGCCGGCACAACTCGAGATCGAACTTCGGGTCAGGAGCAACCTTAACGTTGAAGTTTCGGTAACCTCGGGCGCGGCCCTCCTCGACGAGTTTCTCGGTTTCGCCGATCGCCGCCGGATTCACCGTCCAGCTCAGAGTGATCCGCGGTAGCGGCTTGCGTCCCCACCGCTCAGGCATGCTCTGCCGCCGCAGACGTCCGGCGAGGTCGTGCAGCGCAAGGTCGATGCCCGCCTTGGCGATCGGCATCCCGGTTGAGAAGGAGGGCGCGATCGCCCGGTTCATGGCCGTGTGGGCGCCGGCAAGATCGAACGGGTCGCGCCCGATCATGACGGGCGCCAGGTATTTCTCAATGGTCGAGACCACAGACTCCACGGTTTCGTAGCTCCACGTGTGAGTCGGAACGCTCTGCCCCCACCCGGTGGTTCCGTCTTCCAAAGTGATCTTCACGAACACAGCTGGGCGCTCGGGTTTCGGGAAGAACT
The DNA here is from genome assembly GCA_035455185.1 of Bryobacteraceae bacterium. GTDB lineage: Bacteria > Acidobacteriota > Terriglobia > Bryobacterales > Bryobacteraceae > JAEHDI01. Next base: position 14,609 of record DATIFQ010000393.1, read on the forward strand.
TGAAATAGGCGGTCACCGGGTACGCAACCGGAAATACCTCGACTCGGGTGATGGCGGGCGTTGCCCCGCGCATGAGTCCAGCGGACACGAGGCTCAGTGCTTGGCGGCGGGTCATCTCCACAGCAAAGAATTATAAGCGCAGCAGCCCCTGGTCATTTAGAGGTCGAGCTGGTACACCAGGCGGCAGCCAATACCGCCAGCGCCGCGATGGCGGCCGTTTCAGTCCGCAGTATTTGTGGACCGAGCGAGACGGACCGCCACTGTTTCTCAGCCGCTTCCTTGCGTTCGCTCTCCGTCCAGCCTCCCTCGGGTCCCACGAGCAGGGAAACCCTGTCCACCGCAGAGCGCTGCGCGGGCGCCGCTTCCAGGATCGCCCCGGCATCGGTGTCTTCATCGAGCAGGTATCGGTAGTCGCCTTCAAGACTTAGCGTCCGAGCGAAGGACAGCGGCTCCGTTACCTGCGGTATTCTCGTGCGTCGCGACTGCTGGCTGCTTTCCAGCGCAATCCGGCGCCAGCGGTCAAGCCGCTTCGTTGCAGCCACGTCCAGCCCCTTCTCGCTTCGTTCCGCCTTCACTGGAACGATGACCTCGGCGCCGAGCTCGGTTGCCTTCTCGACGATCCACTCGAGGCGGTCGAACTTGATCAGGGAGACGAGCAGCGTGAATCGCGCCGCCGGAGTCTCGGCGGCGACTTCCTCCAACACGCGGAACTGAACCTGTCCTTTACCGAACGCTTCGATTTCCGCCAGGTAGACCCGCTCGTTGTCGGAAATCTCGAACCGCTGGCCACGCTCCGCCCGCAGCACGCGCCGCAGGTGCTCCGCGTGGTCCCCGGTCAGTTCCGCCTGCCCGTTGCGTACTGTCTCGACAAAGAAACGGCGTCTCGCCATGTACAATAATCTACGCCTGTCATGATCGCGTATCTGCGCGGCACCATCTTAGAGAAGCACCCGAACCAGGTGATCGTCGACGCCGGTGGTGTCGGCTACGATGTCACCATTCCCATTTCGACCTACTCCGCCCTTCCGGCCGAAGGCGCCGAGGTGCGGCTTCGCATCCACACTCACGTCCGCGAGGATGCGCTGTCGCTCTTTGGTTTTCTCAAGAGAGAAGAGAAGCTGCTGTTTGAGAAGCTGATCGACGTGAGCGGCATCGGGCCGAAACTTGCGGTGACCGTTCTGTCTGGGCTGGCTACCGCCGACCTTATCGCTGCAATCCGGCAAGGACAGGTTGAGCTCTTGGTACGCATCCCCGGAGTGGGCAAGAAAACGGCGGAGCGGATGGTCCTCGAACTCCGCGACAAACTCGACATGCTCGGACCGGTGCCGGCGGTGACGGCTGCCCCGGCGTCGTCGTTCACTGCGCTCGAGCAAGACGTCGTTTCGGCGCTGAGCAATCTTGGCTGCGCACGCCCGACGGCGGAGACGGCGGTACGGAAGGCGAAGGCAGCCGGTGTTCCGGTCGAATTCGAACCGCTCTTTCGCAAGGCCCTCGAGCTTGTGCGCTAGCGGCGGACGGACCAAGTAAACTAATACACAATGCGCGAGAAGGGAATCGTTTCGCCCGCCGCACAGGACGACGAGCGCCAATTCGAAGCCACCCTGCGGCCGCGCCGGTTGGATGATTTCACCGGCCAGACCAAGCTGAAGGAAAACCTTGCCATCGCAATCGAGGCTGCCCGGCAGCGTGGCGAGGCGATGGACCATGTTCTGCTCTATGGTCCGCCAGGCCTCGGCAAAACTACGCTCGCCACGATCATTTCCAATGAACTGGCGGTCGGCTTCGAGCAGACCTCTGGCCCGATCGTGCAGAAAAAGCTCGACCTCACCGGCATTCTGAGCAACATCCGGGCGCGCCAAGTCTTCTTCATCGATGAGGTCCACCGCCTGATGCCGGATGTCGAGGAGATGCTCTATGCTGCCCTCGAAGATTTCCGGGTCGACATCCTGATCGGCAGCGGCCCGGGCGCGCGCACGCATTCCCTGCCGATCCCGCGTTTCACGGCCATCGGGGCGACCACGCGCCAGGGTCTCGTGAGCGCGCCGCTTCGCGGCCGTTTCGGGCTGGTCCTACGTCTGAACCACTACGACGTCGGAGAGCTCAAGAAGATCGTGCTCCGTTCGGCGGGCCTGCTGGAGGTCGAGATTGAGGACGCCGGCGCGGAGGAGGTCGCGCGGCGGAGCCGGGGCACCCCTCGTATCGCTAATCGCCTGCTTCGCCGGGTTCGCGATTACGCACAGGTTCGCGCGGACGGGCGGGTCTCGCGCGAGATTGCCGTGACGGCGCTGGATCTACTCGAGGTCGATCGTTTCGGCCTCGACGAGATCGACCAGAAGATCATGTTGACGATTCTCGAAAAGTACGGCGGCGGTCCGGTCGGTCTCAACACCATCGCGGCGTCGATCGACGAAGAGCCCGACACCATCGAGGAGGTGTACGAACCCTACCTGCTTCAACTCGGCTTCCTCGACCGCACGCCGCGCGGGCGCCTCGCAACCGACCGCGCATTCGAGTACTTCGGCGTTCCGCGACGCATGCGCGGCGGCGCCCAGAATACGCTGTTTTGAAAGAGGAGAGAAACCACAAAGGCACTAGGGCATAAATGCCTCCTTCTCCGTGTCTTTATGCCTCCGTGGTGAAAAATGAAGACGGTCTATCTCTCACTCGGCTCCAACGTGGGTAACCGCGAAGAGATGCTTCAACAGGCCGTCCGCCTCCTCGCTTCCGCCGATTTCCGGATCACCCGGATGTCATCCATCTATGAAACCGAGCCGCAAGATGTCCGCGGCCAACCCTGGTTCTTGAACATGGTATTGGAAGCGGAGACGACCTTGTTCCCGAGGCAACTCCTCGGGCGGATTCAGAAAGTCGAGCAGCAGTTGGGACGGAGACGGCTCGCACCGAAAGGTCCGCGGACCATCGACATCGATATTCTGCTATTCGGAACTGCGGTGATTGACACCGCCGGATTGACGGTGCCTCACCCGCGCATGGCAGAGCGGCGCTTCGTTCTGGAGCCGATGACGGAACTGGAGCCCGATCTGCATCACCCGATCTTGCGTCGCGCGATGCGCGAACTGCTTGGCACAGTCCGCGACCAGACAGTCAGACGAAAAACCGGCGACTGATACCGGCTCTGTCCGGTCCCGCCTACGGGATGCGTTCCGCCAGGGTCTTCGCGAGCGCCACGCCGTCTACTCCTTCGGCGAGGTTGGCGTATCCGGCCAGGTAGCTGCCCTTGCGGAAGACGCACACGCGACCAAGGTACCGGCTGTTCACCTGAAAGCCGCCGTCGGCAATGGCGACTGGCTCGCCCTCGCCGATCCGGGCCTTCACTTTTTCTATCGATGCTGCTGCCGCGTCGGGTGAAGACTCCGTCGCGATGAACGCCTTGCCGAACTCGTACTCGGCTACGTATCCGCGCCGCAGCGCCCGCATTCCCAGTACGCTCTGCGGAACCAGCCGGACCGAGTCCTTTACCAGTTTCTCGGCAGGAAACCAGCCGAGCGCCGCCGGAAGTTTCGTGCTGCCCTGGATGCGCTTTTCCATCGCCTCGACGAACTGGCGCAGCGAAGCGGTGTGATCCTTGTCAGGGCTTGCGGCGATCTCCACGAAGTACTTGTCCTTCGCAAAAATCGCCCGGCGTGGCTGGATCTGTCCGCCCATCCCGATCGTCTCAGCGGGCCGCCGTATGTCACGGTTTGCCGTGTAGATCCCATAGGCGAGCTCAGGGCTGCCCATCTCGGAGACGTCAAATACGAACGTGTTCTCACCCGACTTGCACGTCACTCCGTCCATCTTGTGGAACGAGTAGATGACGTACCCCTCGGCGTTGCCGTTCATGTAGTCGAACAGGTTGTCCGCCGT
>DATIFQ010000394.1:0-2346 GCA_035455185.1 Bryobacteraceae bacterium
GACACGGCTTCGAGCCCGTCGGGATAGTAGAGAACGATGTGCAGCGGGTTGATCCGATCGAAATCGGTGAAATTCTCGAACGTCCAGAGGCCCGCACGGTCTCCCAGCTCGCGGATCCCGTGGAGATAGATCGATTGGAACACACGGCGTCCGTACTCCGTGTTGTCCCCCACCGGGCCGCAGCCGCCTTGCGGCATCCACTGGTGCCGCAGATAGTGCATTGCATTCACGGCACTGCTGTCTCCGATGATGTCCACGCCCCCGGTCCGGCGGACTGCATCAGCGAACTGCGTCGGATTCTTGTGGTAGTGAGCGTAGCCCGGGCCCTCGTTGCACACGCCGCTCGCCCGCCACGTATCCGGGAAGTAGTTTTGCCGAATCTTGCGGAAGCAGTTTGAAAACCATTTCTGGAATTCCGGATGGCAGCTCTCGGCCTGAATGGCGGTCAGCAGCGTCCCCTGGGCCCCGACGGGAATCGCCCCACAATTGTAGCCCGCGTCGCGCCACCACCAGCTCTCAGTATGGTCGTAAAGGGCCGCGTTCCATTCCTCGAGGCTTTTCAGAATGGCAACCCGCTCTTCCGTGGTCATGATCGGGTATAGCCAGTCCCACGCCACCGCGAACGCATTGGGCCAGTGTTCGGTGGCGAAGAAGTCGCTGTCGACAACCTTGTGGAACTCCCACGGGTCGATTCCCGTGGCGACGGATTTGAGCAATTCGACCGCGTTTCGGCCCAACCGTTCGTCACGCTCGATCTGGTAGACAAGCGCCATCGACTCGAGTTGGCGCGCGAGCCGGTCCCCCTCGCGGCCCACGGCCTGTTTCACGCTTAATGCCGACACAACACTGCCCATCGCGTTTTGTTTCACGCGCTGGTACGCTCGGGCCGCCAGGCCCGTTCCCAACACCCGCTTTCGGAGCGCCGGCAGCTCCTCTTCACTGAAAATAATGCCAGGGTGCGTCCCGGGTTTGACGACGACGTAAGTCTTCTTCGACTGAGCCTGCGCCGCTGTGCAGAGGGTCAGGACAAATGCAAGGTGCGCGACACCGCACCGAAATCTTACGACATCCGTGAAAGTCACGCTCTTTAGAATAGTGCGATTGGCCCAACCTTTCGTAGCGTCCAGAAACTCAGTACCAATCAGGTTCTGACTCGAATGGCCGCACCGGCGACTAGCGCCGCCGCACTCAGGCGTCCGCGGGCCGCAGGCTGGAGATCGTAGACGTCCTCAACGGTCGTGCGCAGCAGCTCGGCTACGCTCCAGGCTTGCGCGATACAGCCGCCAGCGCGCTGCGGCGCCTCGCCATCGAAAACCTCGGGAAGTTGTCCCAAACCTTGCTCGCGCACATATTCTCGCAATGCGCCGAGCCAGCGGCCCGCCCGTTCGCGCGCTTCACTGGTTCCGCCGTGAGTTTTGACGTAGGCCGTGAGGAACGGCCCCATCAGCCAGGGCCACACGGTGCCCTGATGGTAAGCGCTGTCGCGGCTGGTTGGACCGCCTTCGTAGCGGCCGCGGTACTGCACATCACCCGGGGCGAGGCTTCGCAGACCGAACGGGGTGAGCAGGTGGCGCTCAACCGTATCCATCAGCCGCCTGGCGTTTGCGGGAGACACCATCGAGTGCGGCAGGCTGACGGCGAAAACCTGATTCGGCCGGATCGAGCCGTCTCGCTTGTCGCCATCGACGACGTCGTAAAGGCAGCCGGTCCCTTCGTTCCAGAACGTCGGCTCGAAACTACGGTGCGCCGCCGTGGCGATGTCTCCGTACCGTTTTCGTCTCGTATCGTCGCCGAACTCGCGCGCAAAATGCTCCATGATGCGAAGGGCGTTGTACCAGAGGGCTTGGATCTCAACGGCCTTGCCGTGCCGCGGCGTCACGACCCAGTCACCAATTTTGGCGTCCATCCACGTCAACTGAGCGCCCGGTTCTCCGGCCAGGAGGAGTCCGTCGCTGTCCAGGCGTATCCCGTAGCGTGTACCTTTTTCGTGCCAGGCAATTATGTCGGCTAATACCTCGTAGAGATGCTCCGAAACGAACTCGTAATCTTCCTTGCATTCCAGGAGCGCCCGAACCGCCTCGAAGAACCAGAGGGTCGCGTCCACGGTATTGTATTCGGGCGCCTCGCCGGCGTCCGGAAACCGATTGGGGAGCATGCCGCGATCGACGTGGTGCGCGAATGCCAGCAGGATGCTTTTGGCGACATCGGCGCGGCCCGTGACCAATGTGAGTCCCGGGAGCGCGATCATTGTGTCTCGTCCCCAATCGCTGAACCAGTGATAGCCGGCAATGACCGTCTTCTCCTCACCGCGTGCGACGACGAACTGATCGGCGGCCATGACCAGCG
>DATIFQ010000395.1:0-2028 GCA_035455185.1 Bryobacteraceae bacterium
ACCTCGGCTATATGATAGGAGAGACGGACCGGCTCAACCGTTCTGTCCTCCAGTTGCTGGACTTCTCACGGCCGGTTCCCGAACAAACCCGGGACGTCGACCTTTCCGAATTGTTAGAAACCATGGGCCAGATGCTGGAGCGACAGTACTCGGGCGGCCAGTTGCGTGTCGCGACAAGGATAGAGCCCAAGTTGTGGTTACGGGACAGCAGTCCTGAGATTATCAAGCAGGTGGTCCTAAACCTCACCCTGAATGCGGTACAAGCAATGGGGGAGAACGGCGAGATTCGTCTCGCGGCGGAAGGTGTGTCCGGCGGAAAGATCGTTTTCGCTGTGACCGACCAGGGGCCTGGAATCCCCGAAGCGCTGCACGAGAAGATCTTCGAACCGTTCTTCACCACCAAGCAGCGAGGAACGGGACTCGGCCTCGCGATTGTCCGGAAGAACGTCCGCCATCTGGGCGGTGAGATCGTCGTCGAAAGTCCGGTTGAGGAGGGGAGGGGTACGAGGATGGTAGTGACCCTGCCGGCGGGAATCAAGTGAAACCGGAGTGCTTCGTCTTCGTGGGCTATCTTTTATTGGGCTTGATGTCTGCTCCGGCTCAGAACAGCCCCTTCCCCCCGGAACAGGTAGCGCGAATCCAGCGGGGCGTCCACGATCTTTACAGCATGGAGTACGAGCGTGCCGCGGAGAATTTCCAGGCAATGATTCGGGAGTCTCCGGACGATCCCACAGGATACGCCTACCTCGCGCGCACCATCTGGATCAGGGAACTCGCCGGCACGCAGGAACTCAGCATCGACCGCTTTGCTGCTTCGGATTTCTTCGAAGAGCAGCCGAAATTCAGCCCCAAAGTCGATCCAGCCGTCGAGGATCGGTTCCGCAAGATCAACGCCGAGGCGATCGCGAGAGCGAAAGCACGACTCGAAAAGAACCCGCGCGACCGCGCCGCACTATTTCTCCGCGGGCTTGCCTACCAGAATCTCTCCAGTTTTGAGACCTCTCTCAAGCGCAGTTGGCGCAAGGCGATGGGCTCCGGAAGGAACGCCGCCGGCGACCACGCCCGGTTGCTCCGTATCGATCCGTCCTTCCACGATGCAAAGCTGTCCCTCGGCGCGAAAGACCATGTTTTGGGCAGCCTTCCGCTCGGGTGGAAGTTGATCCTCGGCGTGATCGGATATACCGGTGACAGGGAGCGTGGCCGGCAGACACTTGAGTTCGTGGCGCGGAAGGGCACCCTGCTGGCCGACGATGCGCGCATCCTGTTGATTCTGATTCACACGCGACAGAAGGACTACCAGAAGGCTTACGATTACCTGGCGGAGCTTCAGCAGAAGTACCAGCAGAATTACCTGATAAGGCTGGACATGGGCGGCATGGAACTGTTGATGAACCGGCCAGAGCGTGCGATCGCAATCTACGGAGAGGTCCTTAGACGGCGAAACACGGGAGAACGGAACTACTCCGGCCTGGAGCTGGCGTTCCTCTGCAATCGGCTGGGCGTGGCATTCCGGCAGGCCGGCGATCTGGAGGGCGCCGTCGGATGGTTCCGCAAGGCCCTTGCTGAGAACGGGCGTTCCAGCCGGTCGACCACTGTGGCGCGGCTCGAACTGGGAAAGACGTTCGACCTTATGGGGAGGCGAGCGGAAGCTGTGGAAGAGTACCAGGCGGTCCTCGCCGCGGAGGACGTGGCGGGGTCGAAACTGGAAGCGGGGTCGCTTCTGAAAATATCCTTCCGGCCGCGCAGATGATTACCAGAATCGCTCGATACCCACGACCCGGCGCGCAGCCGCCTCCCGGCGAAGATACACAGTGACGCTCTTCTTCGGCTCGGAGCCCCGAATCTCCGCGGCGAGGTATTCCGCCTGATCTGTTGGGATCGTGAAGCCCGCTTCGCTCGCAAGCGGAGATTTGTTCCCGGTCGCGTTGTCGAATCGGAACCATTGAACCGATAGTTTCTGTGGCTGAGCGAATCCGAACTTCGCTGACCGGTCCTCAAACTCCAGCCTTCCGTCCTTACATTCGAACC
>DATIFQ010000396.1:0-3865 GCA_035455185.1 Bryobacteraceae bacterium
ATTGATGAGGACTGCTCTTCCAGCGATCTCCACACCCTTGAAGACTTCCGCGGCAACACCTCGGGCAGGCAGAGCACGCGCATCGAGTTTCGTCACCGGCACATGGGCGACCGCTTCCAGTGGAATCGCGGCCAGATCGGCCCCGTCGCGATATCGGTGGCGAGGGGAATCGACGTAGGTGCCCGTATTACCGCAGAGGTGAAGCGACGCTATCAGGAACTCTGCTTTTCCCTGGTATCGCTCCCGCGAAGGGCCATAGTCCAGGAGGACTTCCACACTCGGTTCGGGCAGGCCGGGATAGGTCTTCATCCCTGCTTCTATGGGGTGGCTTACCTCGACGTACCTGTACATTGGTCGAAGCATATCAGTTCGAGAGGCTTCCACTGAATTTCTCGTGATCGACTCGCTGGCCACGGAAGACGGTGGCCTGCGTCACTGACGACCGCGGTTCCTACAGTAGACTCTGGAGGTATGGCCGCCCGAACTGCGAGGTACTTTTTCGCCTGTCTGTTGGCGCTGGCTGCATTCCAGAGTGCGCCTCCGGTCTTTTCTCAAGCAAGCCTCCCGGTGCCCGACAAGTACATTGAGCGCCAGAAGCTCTTGGATGAGATCGCCTGGCCAAGTCATGAGCCATTGATGTTTCTCCGCCGGCATGGCGGCATGGACGTCGATGCCGAGAGCTACTATTTCCGTTACCACACAGAAGAGAATGTCCGGAAGATAGCCGCCACCGGGCTCGAGATGTCGCGCATCCTGCATTTCTACAAGGGATTCGGTTTCGAGACCGAACAGGAGGAGATGCAGCGCACGGTGGAGCTGGCCCGGCTATTTCACAAGTACAACATGAAGGTCCCGGTCTATATAGGCGGCACGATGTTCTCGGAGACCTTCTTCCTCGAAACACCGGAGGCGAGGAAGTGGGTGAGGGTCGACCAGTGGGGACAGCCCGTTACGTACGGCAGCCATCAGACTGCGCGTTACTTCGCCTGCCTCAACAACCCCGGCTATGTTGAGTACCTGAAAAAAGTATTGAAGAAGGCGACCGTGGAAGTGAAAGCCGACCGCGTTTTCTTCGACAACTTCACACTGTATGCCGAACCGCAATCGTGCCACAACGAAGCCTGCGTCCGGGAGTTTCGCCGCTACCTGTCCCGCAAGTATGACGCGGACGCCCGCGTCCGGCGCTTCGGCTTCGCTTCGGTCGAAGGCATCCATCCTCCCATCTGGAACGTCTTGAACGAGCCCTGGCAACTGGAAACCATCAGCGATCCGTTGTTGCAGGAGTGGATCGACTTCCGCTGCTGGACGATCAGCAACTACTACCGCCAGCTCTACGACTACATGAAGAGCTTGAATCCCGGAGCTTCGGTCGGCGTGAACATCAAGGGGGTTATGGGCCGCAACCGCGCCTTCCGCGACGGTATAGACCATCCACGCTTCGCCGACGTCGGAGACTGGTTCGAGTTGGACCCGGGATTCGCCGCCGGCATCAGTGAGAACGGCTCCCTGGTCAGTGAGATCCGCAGTTACAAGATCGGACAGAGCCTGGGCGTTCCTTTCGATTTTGAGGCCGAGACGGAACTCCGCCTGGCCGAGTACATGGCGTTCAACTTTCAGAAAGAGACCCTGGGCTTCGGAACCAACGGCGGATTCCGGGAGTTCCTCTGGGTCCCACACCTGTTTCGCTATTTCGATTTCTTTAAGGAAAACGACCAGCGGTTCTACCGGGGGGCACAAAGCGTGGGCGACGTAGCTGTTCTGCGAGGCTACGCCTCCATGGCGAACAACAACGATTCCGCACATCGCGCCACGGTTTTGGCCGAACAGTTGTTGATCCAGGGCAAGATTCCATTTCACATCATCTTTGACCGGCACCTTCCCGAGCTCTCCAAGTACAAAGTGCTTATGCTCACGGAGCAGGAGAGCCTCAGTGACAGCGACATCGAGAAGATTAAAGGTTTTGTTGAGCGCGGCGGAGGACTGGTGGCGACAGGCGCGGCGGGGGATTACGATCAGTGGCGCAGACCGCGCCTGGACAAAACCCTAGCGGCAGCGCTGGGATTTCGTAAGGGAAAGGTGACGCGGGGCACTTTCGGCAAGGGGCGCTTCGTTTACCTGCCTGCCATCAGCCCGGCCACGGATTCGTCCGCTGCCGGCAACCGCGCCCGAAACCTCAGCATAGGCGACTCGTTCACGGCGAGAGGCTACCGCGACTTTACGCCGGAGCAGTGGCTCCTTCCGAAGAACCGGCTGGAGATCCTGGATGCCCTCCGCTGGGCGGCGGCCGGACGGTTCTCCGCCGAGATCCAGGCGCCGCTGACCACCGTTGCCGAACTTACGCAGAAGGCGTCCGACAACGTGGTGATGCTCCATCTGCTCAATTACGACGAGCGGACGGCCGTGCCGGACGTTCAGGTTGATCTGGCAGTTCCTCGAGGCCGGAGGGTGAAGTCCGTCACGCTGCTCTCCCCGGATGCGGACGGGACGAAGCAGTTGGAATATACCGCCTCCAACGGACGGGTTCGCTTCAAGGTTCCGAAGCTGGCCAAGTACAGCCTCGCTGTCGTTGGACTGACCTCGGAGCAGTAAGGATATCGAGTGATAAAGATGATGCTACACGGGTTCCTTCTTCTGGCGGCTGCGATCGCGGGGACAGGCCTGGCAGCGGCGCCAGCACCGATTCTTGAGGTCAGCCGAAATGGCCACTACCTGACGAAGGACGGCAAGCCTTTTTTCTGGATGGGAGACACGGCCTGGTCGCTGATCAACCTCTACGCCGCCGATGAGGCCGAGGCGTATCTGGAGCACCGCCGGGGGCAGGGATTCAACGTGGTCCATGTGATGCTGCTGTTCGACGGCGGGCCGGGGCTGGAGACCGCTGCCGCGGACCAGACGCGCCACCTGCCCTTTGTGGACATGAACCCGGCCACTCCGAATGAGGCGTATTTCCGGAACGTGGATCGCCTGGTGGAGACTGCGCGCCGGAAGGGCCTGATCCTCGCCGTGATGCCGTGCGGCGGTTCGAGCGGGTCCTTCGTCAAGAAGAAGAAGATCATCACAAAGGAGACCGCGAGAGCGTACGGGGCATGGCTGGGCCGGCGCTACAAGGACAGCCCGAACATCGTCTGGGCCAACGGATTTGATCTGCGCCCCTGGGAATACGAGGATATCGCCCGCGAATTCGCCGCGGGCCTCGGGGAAGGGGACGGCGGCTCCCACCTGATTTCGTACCATCCAAGCGGCGGCGCGTCATCGAGCTACTTCCACAACGAGCCCTGGCTGGCGATGAACTTCATTCAGACGTGGGCGGACTTCACGAAAATCTACTCGATGGTCCACGCGGATTACCTCCGTCAGCCGGCCAAGCCGGTAATTCACGCCGAGGGGGCCTACGAGGAAGGCCCGGAGTACCCGACAAGACCGATCACGCCGCTGGTGGTAAGGCGGCAGGCGTACTGGGCAGTGCTCGCGGGCGGCTTCCACACGTACGGTCATAACGACATGTGGCGAAAGAATCCGACGTGGCGCCGGAGTCTCGATGCGCCCGGAGCACAGGCGATGGGTGTATTGAAGACGATCTTCACATCGCGGGAATGGTGGAAGCTCGTTCCGGACCAGTCGGTGTTTTCGACCGGCGCGGGCGAAGGGAAGACCTTGAACGCGGCCGCGCGCTCGGAAGACGGCGGAACGGTCATTGTGTATCTGAGCAGCCCCGCCGGGGTAACGATCAACATGAGCAGGCTCACGGCCGGGCGTCGTAGCCGCGCGACGTGGGTGAATCCCGTGACGGGGAAGGGTACGAACGGCGGGGAGTTCCCGAACAAGGGTGACCGCCGATTCGTTCCTCCGGAGTCACGGGAGGATG
>DATIFQ010000397.1:0-15615 GCA_035455185.1 Bryobacteraceae bacterium
GGCGATCTCCCGCCACGCCGCATCGTCTTCGAACAGCACGCCGGAAACGACATGGAACGGAATTGAGGAACGTGCAAGCGCGTTCGAGATCTCCGGAACGCAGCAGGCCGAGCAGTTCGCAAGCCACTCGCCGGTGTCGGTGTTCTCGTAATCGAGCGCCGGAACCGGCTGGAGATTGAGCACGACGACCGGCGCACGCGCCTGCTGGATCACCGGCAGGACTTGTGAAGAAGTGGCATACGTTCCGACGTAGCAGAGCAATAGATCAACCCGCTCGCGCGCAAACTGCTCGCCGGCACGACGCGCGCGCTCCGGTGTGTCAACAAGGCCGGCGGAAACAAGCCGAGCGCCGAACGAAGCGCAGCGAGCCTCGACTTCCGCCTGGTAGCCCTCCAGCCGCTCCTTCAGGCCGGGAAACTGCGGCCAGTACGCCGCCAGACCGATACCAAAGATTCCGACCCGTGCAGCCGTGATTTTGTGTGCCTGCATCTTCCCTCCTCCGTTCCCGTTACATTAGGGTCCACGGCCTCATCTCCTCACCTCGAAGCCCCCTCGCAGGCGGATGTCCGCGCTCGACGCGCCGACCATGACTTCATACCCGCATTCCTCGACAATGCTCTCGAAGTTTGACTTGAGGTGGGCGAGGTCGGCCGAGCCCAGCTTCAGCGTGACTTCGCGTTCCTCTCCAGCCGCGAGGCTGATCTTGTCGAATTTCCTCAGTTCCATCACCGGCATCGTGATCAGGCGCGAGTTTGTGCGGAGATAGAGCTGAACCACTTCCTTACCGTCCCTTCTGCCGGTGTTTCTCACCCGGAACCGAGCCTCGATCACTCCACCGGGCGGGATGCTGGTTGCCGACAGACGAAGGTCGGAGTACTCGAACGAGGTGTAGCTTAACCCGTGGCCGAATGGAAAGAGCGGTTCCGGCGAGGCATCCACGTAATCCCGGCCCGGCTTCTCCGGGCTGCCGGGCCGCCTGTAGAAGCCGGACGCCGATGGCTTGCGGTTGTAGTGAACCGGCAGGTGACCCGTAGTGCTCGGAATCGTAATCGGCAGCCTGCCGGACGGATTAACCCGGCCGAACAGAATCGACGCAACCGCGTGACCGCCCTGTTCACCCGGGTACCACGCCTCGAGAATTGCCGGGATGTTCTCCTTCACCCACGGGATCGCTTGCGGACGTCCGTTCACCAAAACCACCACGACCGGCTTGCCCGCCGCCGCCACAGCCTTGATCAGGTCTTCCTGAACCCCGGTCAGGCTGAGATTTGTACGGTCGTATCCTTCACCGGACGTGGCGTGACGGAAATCCACAGGCTCTTTGAGCCAGCCGACACCTTGGAGCGGCATGCTCGTCTCGCCAACCACTACGACCGCTACGTCACTCGCGCCCGCAGCCTCCACCGCCTCCGGAAATCCGGAGCGGTCACTTCCAAGTAGGGTGCACCCACGCGCATAGCGCACGCCGACCGTCTTCGGGAGCAGAGCTCGAATGCCTTGCAGGATCGTGACACCGTCGCGGTTGTCCTTCGTGGCAGAATAGTCTCCGAATTGCACCTGGTCCGCGTTCGGGCCGATGACCGCGATCGACTTCAGTGCCTTCTCGTCGAGCGGGAGCAGCGGGCCACGGTTCTGGAGCAGAGTGATCGATTCCTCCGCCATCTCGCGCGCGGTGGCAATGTGCGAGGGTGCGCGGACATGCTGTTTGTACGCTTCCGGTTCGACGTACGGATGTTCGAACAATCCAAGCCTGAACTTCGCCTCCAGGATGCGGCGGACCGAGGCGTCGATCAGGTCAATCGCCACCTTGCCCTCGCGGACGAGCGCCGGCAATGAGCGATAGCACGAATCCGACGGCGCTTCCACGTCCACACCGGCGCGGACTCCCATCGTCGCGGCCTCAGCGAGACTCCCCGCGATCTTATGGAAGCCCGACATCATCTCAACTCCGCCATAGTCTGAGAAGATGTACCCCCGAAAGCCAATCTCGCGACGCAACACTCCTTCCAGAAGCTCGACATGACCGTGAAGCGGAATGCCGTTGTACTCGTTGTAGCCGGGCATTACAGAGTACACGTTCGCCTCGCGGATGGAGGCCTCGAACGGCGGCAGGCAGAAATTGCGCATCTCTAAGTCAGGCATCAGGATCGGTGCGAGGTTGATGCCTCTCTCCGGAAAGCCATGGCCGATAAAGACCTTGCACATCGCGCCGATACGGTTTCCCGCGATGCCTTTCACGCTCTCTTCTCGCGGTCCTTGAAGTCCCAGGATGTAGGCGACGGAAAGCCGGCTGACGAGGTAGGGATCTTCACCGTACGCCTCTTCGACACGGCCCCAGCGTTGGTCCCGGATCACGTCCACGGTCGGAGCGAGAGCCTGGCGGATCCCCACCGAGGCGGCCTCCGCGGCGATTTCCGTCGCGGCTTTGTGCACGAGATTGGTGTTCCACGTGCTGGCCATGCCGATCGACTGCGGATAAATCGTCGCGCCATAGAACATTACGCCGTGAAGCGTCTCGATGTAGGGGATCATTGGGATACCCAGACGAGTTTTCTCGAGGCAGTAGCGCTGCGCGGCATTGATGATGGCGGGCATGATGCGAATGTCACCGCCGAAGGATCCCTCCAGCAGCCCATAGCACCTGCCCTTCAGGACAGCTTCGATCTTGGATTCATCGACCTGTCCGTCCTTGAGGGGCAGCCGGCCATCCTCCAGCATGTGGGTGGAGCTTCGGACGGTCATCTGCGCGACCTTTTCTTCGAGCGTCATCCGCCGGAGAAGGTCTTCGACTCGCTCCTCAACAGAAGCGGTGCCGCTCCGGTAGAGCGGCCCTCCGGGATCCTGATCGCCGAAGCAGACAAAAAACAGTAGCGGCGCGACCGCCGCGAGAGCCAGGGGGAGACGATGTCGTTTTGTCACCGCTCCCAATGATATTGCAGACCGAGGCCGGTCTCGCGCTCCGGCCTTACCCGCGCGGTTACGGCTGCCAGCTCCAAATGCCTTCCATCACAGTCTGCGGATTCATGGGAAGCTGGCGCATCCGCACGCCCGTCGCCCGGTAGATGGCGTTCGCGATGGCGCCCGGAGGCGGAACGATGTTCGCTTCGCCCACCCCACGAACTCCGAAAGGATGCCCGGGGTTCGGCACTTCGACGATCACGGTATCGATCATCGGCACGTCAAGGCTTGTTGGCATCCGGTAGTCGAGGAAACTCGAGTTGAGCACCGCACCGCCCTCGCTCATTCGGTACTCCTCGTTGAGAGCCCAGCCGATGCCCTGGACGCTGCCTCCCTGCATCTGTCCCTCGACATAACTCGGATGGATCGCCTTGCCCGCGTCCTGCACCGACGTGAAACGCAGAATCGTGACCTTGCCCGTCTCTGGATCTACTTCGACATCGGCGACACAGCCGGCAAACGATCCGCCGACGCCGCGCGGGTCCACTGCACCACGGCCGACGACGGGGCCGCCGGTTTCTGCCACTCGCCCGGCCAGTTCGCGGAACGTCATCGAGCGGTCACCGGAGCGGAATACGCCGCGTTCGGCTTCGACGGTAACCGCCTCCGTCTCCCAGAGCATTGCCGCGCGCTCCTTCATCTGCCGAAGCACATCGCGCGCCGCCTCAATGGCTGCCCAGCCTGTGGCGAACGTCGTACGGCTCCCTCCGGTCACGGCAGTGTAACCGACGGAGTCCGTGTCCACCACCGACGGCAGCACGTCCTCCGCCGGAATGCCGAGTACTTCGGCCGCCTGCATGGCCACCGACGTCCGTGTGCCACCGATGTCGGTGGAGCCTTCAACAAGGCTCACGGTTCCATCCGCGTTGACGCCAATCGTACAACTCGACGGAAAGCCGACATTGAACCAAAAGCCCACCGCGACGCCGCGCCCGCGGTTCGGGCCTTCGAGCGGCGCCGAGTAGTGCGGGTGCTGCTTCATCGCTTCCAGTACCTCGACGCAGCCGATGCGCTGGTATTTCGGCCCGTCGGCCCGCCTGGTGCCTTCTTTCGCGGCGTTCCTTAGCCGGAACTCGATCGGGTCCATCGCGAGTTTTTCGGCTAATTCGTCCACGACCGACTCCGCGGCGAACGCCGCATTGGTCGCTCCCGGCGCGCGATACGCCGCCGTGCTGGGCTTGTTCACCACCACGTCGAAGCCGTCGATCACCACGTTTGGGATGTCGTATGCGGCAAAGATGCACATCGCCCCGGGCAGAACCATCGAGCCGGGATACGCGCCCGCCTCGTACGCCATGTATGCTTGCGCAGCGATGATCCGTCCATCCTTCTGCGCCCCGATCTTTACACGGACATACGAACCCGGCGTGGGACCGCTGCCCTCGAAAACATCCCGCCGCGACATGACGATCTTGACCGGACGCCCGGCCTTTTTCGAAAGCAGCGCCGCCACCGGCTCAAGGTAGACGTTGATCTTGCCGCCGAAGCCGCCTCCGATCTCCATTGGCGTCACTTTAATTCGTGAAACCGGCAGATCCAGCACGTGCGAAAGCACGTCGCGCACGTTGAAGGCGCCCTGCGTGCTGCACCAGACGCTGACGCGCCCGTCGTTGTTCCACAGTGCCGCGGCGTTATGCGGTTCGATGTAACCCTGGTGGACGGTGGAAGTGTGGAACTCCCGCTCGACGATGACATCGGCGGCAGCGAACCCCTGCTCACCGTCGCCAAGGGTCCACCGAAAGTGCTCGGCGACATTGCTCACTTTGCCGGTATCCTCGCCGAATTCTTTCGTCTTAAGGTCCCCGAGCAGAACTGGTGCGCCTTCCCGCATCGCTTCAGGAGCCGTCAGTACGCACGGCAACGGGTCGTAGTCGATCTTGATGAGTCCGGCCGCCTCTTCGGCGGCGTGCGGTGTCGCAGCCGCGACCGCCGCGATCGCATGTCCCCTGTAGAGAGCCTTGCCGCTTGCGAGAAGGTTGCCGCGAACGTAGCTGAGGGGCACAGGCCCGTCACCAAGATCCACCATCCGATCCGGACCCTGCGGAAAATCGGCGGCTGTGACCACTGCCCGGACGCCTGGGAACGATTCGGCCTTGCTGGTGTCGATTCGCCGGATGCGGGCATGCGCGTGTGGACTTCTCACCACGAATCCATGCAGCATGCCCGCGGCTTGGAAGTCCGCGCCGTAGAGCGCGCGCCCGGTGACCTTATCGTAGCCATCGTGCCGGACCGGCCGGGTGCCCACCACGGTGTATTCGTGCGGTTTCATCCCTTCACCTCCCGCAGGTCGGCGGCCGCTTGTTCGACGGCGCGCACCACCTTGTCATACCCCGTGCACCGGCAAAGGTTGTTGGCAAGCCATTGCCGGATGGACTCTTCGTCCGGCTCAGGGTTACGGTCCAGCAGCGCCTTGGTGGCGACAATCAGGCCCGGTGTACAAAAGCCGCACTGGAGGGCCGCGCTCTCGAGGAACGCCTTCTGCACCGGGTGTAGTTCACCGCTTCGGGCGATTCCTTCGATCGTGGTGATGTTCCGGCCTTCCACCTCAACCCCAAGCACGAGGCACGAGTTGACGATGTCGCCATCGAGAATCACAGTGCAGGCGCCGCAATTGCCGTCGTTACAGCCTTCCTTCGTGCCGGTGAGGCCGACGATGTCCCGCAGGCATTCGAGCAGGCTTTGACGCGGCTCGCAAAGAAATTCGACTGCCTCGCCGTTAACGGTAGTTCGCACGTGCACCTTGCGGTGTGTCATATCCGGCCTCCTGTGGCTCGCTGGACAGCGGCTTCGAGCGCGCGTCGTGTCAGCACGGCGCAGAGATGGCGCCGGTACTCCTCGGTACCTCGCATGTCCGTGATGGGCTGGGCGGCCGCCCGCGCGATCTCAGCAGCCGCGTGGATGCTTTCCGGCACGGCAGGCTTGCCGGCGAGCGACTCGCCGGCCTCGGGAACGAAGAGCGGAGTGGGAGCAACCGCGGCAAGAGCAATGCGCGCGGTGCGGAAGTGGCCATCATCAAGCACAACCTGGACGCCCGCGCCGGCCACCGCGATGTCCATTTCATTGCGAGGAATGAATCGGAGATACCTCGCGCCGGAGCCCGCGGGCGGCGGGGGCAACTGGAATGACACGAGTAGTTCGCCCGGTTCGAGCACCGTGCGGCCCGGGCCCGTGCAGAAATCCTCGACACGCACCTGGCGGGTGCCGTTCGCCCCTGCGATGCAGCAGATTGCACCGTAAGCGATCAGCATCGGCACTGCGTCAGCGCTCGGCGCCGCGTTGCAGAGATTGCCGCCGAGCGAGGCACGGCTCTGAATCTGCACGCCGCCGATAAGTGCCGCAACTTCGGCAAGAGCCGGGTAATGCCGCCGCACGGAGGCATTTTCGGAGATGCGGCAACAAGGGGCTGCAGCGCCAAGGGTCAGCCCGCGAGCGCTGTCGTACGAGAGTTCGTTGAGTTCAGGAACCCGCTTGATGTCGACGACCAGGTCAGTCTCAACCCGGCCCGCGCGCATCTGCACTAGCAGGTCGGTGCCGCCGGCAAGCGCCTTCGCCCGCGGGCCCGAGGCGACAGCGTTCATGGCTTCCGCCAGCGTGACCGGGGCTGTGTAGTCGAACCACTTCATGGCGGGGATCTCCTTTGTGGCGGTTCTTCAGAGCTTCAAGCTATCTGAGTATAGCCAACCGCCGTCGTTCACAGCTTTTCCATCTCTTCGAGCTTCCTGACGCGGCGGCGGAATTCTTCGCTGGTGCTGAACTTCGCGTTGAGGAAGGCATGCAGGATCTCTTCGGCCACCTTGATGCCAATGATCCAGTTGCCCACGCAGAGGACGTTCACGTCGTCGTGCTCGACGCACTGGTGGGCCGAGTACGTGTCGTGACAGAGAGCGGCGCGGATGCCTCGGATCTTGTTACACGCGATGGCCGCGCCGATCCCGGTGCCGCACACCATGATCCCCCGATCGGCTCGCCCACCCTTGATCTCCGCGCAAACCTGTCGTGCGATATCCGGAAAATCCACCGGCTGGGTACTGAAGCACCCTAGGTCCTTCACCGAGTGTCCCCAGGATCGCAACATCTCGATCACCGGCCCCTTCAGTGGAAACCCCGCGTGGTCCGACCCGATCGCCAGCCGCATCGCACGCACGCCCGGAGCGGCCGCCACCGCACCCGCAACCCCGCTCCCGAGAAACACCCGTCTGCCAATCCCACCGCTCGATGAATCCATGATCCACCTCCCGAAGGGGTCATTTTACGCTGCTGCCAGAGGCGGAGGAATAGCGGCTTGGAAGCTTTGCAAAAAACTGGGGACACTTCGGGCTGGTCTCCTGCTATGGTCCACTTGCGACGGTACGCAGACGTGTCCCCAGTTTCTTTACAGCTTCCAGGCGTCAAACGACTCGGCTCGAGGGGGATCAGGGATCAGTGAGTGGTGCGGACGAGAGGACTTGAACCTCCACGGGGTTTCCCCCACTAGCACCTCAAGCTAGCGCGTCTGCCAATTCCGCCACGTCCGCGTGTGGCAACGGAGGGCGTTTTCACGCCCAGCCGCTCAACTACTGTACTACTTCTGTGGCGCCGGTTTCGCGGGGGCAGGCTTCGCCGGAGCTGTCTGCGTTGGCCGCGGCAACTGTATCGGGATACCCTGCGATTTCCCACCCTGCGGAATCGTCCCCACGCCGCCCTGAGGCGCCGGAATGGACGGCGTTGACGGCGTGGTCGTCTTGCCCGGAGTGTGCCCTTCGAGCACCGTGGACCCAACCCCGGCCGTCCGGGTAGCCAGGATCGCCAACGAGATCGACGTCACCATGAAGAGGACCGCCGCGGTGGTCGTCGCCTTCGAGAGCACCGTCGCCGAACCGCGCGGGCCGAACGCCGTCTGCGAACCCATGCCGCCGAATGCCCCGGCCAAATCTGCGGCCTTGCCGCTTTGCAGCAACACCACAATGATCAGAAACAGACAGACGATAACGTGAATGATCGTGAGAAGGACTACCATGTGTCTTGCTTTCTAACGAGCGGAGATCGGGGCTGGCGCCGGAACGACCTGTACTCTCCTCTCTAGTATAGGAGACGGGCCGCCGTCAGGCAACGCACCTGCACCCGCCGTTCGCACCCTAGCGGTACGCCGGAATCCCCGTAACCTGTTCGCCGATCACCAGCGCATGGATGTGGTCTGTGCCCTCGTAGGTCTTCACTGTCTCCAGGTTGCACAGGTGGCGCATGATCGGATACTCGTCCGTGATCCCGTTGGCTCCCAGAAGGTCGCGGCCCAGCCGGGCGCACTCGAGGGCGATCGCCGCGTTGTTGCGCTTCAGCATCGAGATGTGGGCCGGTTCGGCCTTCCCCCGGTCCTTCAGCCGGCCCACCTGAACCGCCAACAACTGCGCCTTGGTGATCTCGGTGATCATCCAGACCAGTTTCTCCTGAACAAGCTGGTGCGAGGCGATCGGCCGGTCGTCGAACTGCTTTCGAATCAGCGTGTAACGGCGTGCCGTCTCATAACAGTCCATCGCCGCGCCGATCACACCCCAGCCGATCCCATGGCGCGCTTGGGTGAGGCACATCAGGGCTGTTTTCAAGCCCTTGGCTCCGGGCAGAACGTTCTCCGCCGGGATGCGGCAGTCCGAGAACGACAGGCTGGAGGTCACCGATGCCCGCATCGACCATTTCCCGTGAATGTCGGAGGTCGTGTACCCCGCCGTGCCTCTCTCCACCAGGAAGCCGCGGACGCCTTCCTCTGTGCGCGCCCAGACTACGGCCAGATCAGCCACCGAGCCGTTGGTGATCCAGCTCTTTTCCCCATTGAGCACCCAGGCGTCGCCATCGCGACGCGCCGTAGCCCGCATCCCGCCCGGATTCGAGCCGAAATCCGGCTCCGTAAGTCCAAAGCAGCCAAGGACTTCGCCGGACTGGAGGCGAGGCAGCCATTTCCGTTTCTGCTCCTCCGAACCGAACGCGTGGATGGGGTACATCACCAGCGCGCCCTGCACCGAGACGCAACTGCGCACCCCGGAGTCCCCGCGCTCGAGTTCTTGCATGATCAGCCCGTACTCGACATTGCTCATTCCCGGGCAGCCGTACCCTTCCAGGTTCGCTCCGAAGAAACCGAGCTTGGCCATCTCGGGGATCAGCTCCATAGGGAACCGGCCCTCGCGGTAGCAATCGCGGATTACCGGAGTAATCCTGTCATCAACGAATTGGCGCGCCGTTTGGCGTACCAGAAGCTCGTCCCCGTTGAACAGAGAGTCGATATGAAGGTAGTCGACGCCGCGGAATGGCTCCATGACCCCATCTTACCGTGCGAATGTTCTCTTCCTTCCGCCACTAGTCTCATAGCCCCTTGAGGGTAAGAAGGTGTTACGACCGATCCTGCTATTGCCCCTGAGCGTGCTCGCACTTTGCGGCCAGATCCCGAAGGATCCCTCCGCCCGTCTGCTCGACGAAGCCTATAAGGCGCTTCGCGCAAAACACTATGACTCCGCCATCGAGTCCTTCCGGAAGGCGATCGACCTTGCGCCTGACCGTGCCGCCGTCCGCAAGGACCTGGCATATACGTATTTGAAGATCGGCGAAACCGAAGCCGCTCGTGGCCAGTTCTCCGAAGCGATGCGGCTCGCGCCGGGGGATCACCACGCTGCGCTCGAATTTGCCTTTCTTTGTTATGAAACCGGCAAGACCGTCGAGGCTCGGCGCGTTTTCGACCGCGTCCGCATGCAAGGCGATCCCGCCTCACGCGAAACGGCAGGGAGGGCTTTCCAGAATGTCGACCGTTCGCTCGCCGAGGGAATCGAGCAGTGGACCCGGGCGCTCGCGCTCCATCCCGATGACTTCAGCGCTCATCACGAACTGGCCAGACTCGCCGCGCAACGAGATGACTGGAAACTCGCCGCGGCACACTTCGAAAGGGCTTGGCAACTCAGGCCCGATCTGCGGTCGGTGCTCGTCGAATTGGGGCGGGCCCGAAGGGAGTTGGGCGAGGAGGAGCGCGCGATGGCCGCCCTGCTGGCCGCATCGCGCGGAGCCGAGCCGCGTGCGGCGGAGGACGCCCGCTCTCTCATGCCGGCACGCTACCCGTATGTCGACGAGTTCCGGCAGGCGCTCAGCCTGGATCCCAAGAACGTGGAACTTCGCCGCGAACTTGCCTACCTGCTGCTCGAAATGGGCAAGGCGGAGGAGGCGAAGGCCGAGTTCGCGGCGCTCCCGGCGGCCGCTCCGGCTGAGCCTCCTGGCAAGGCCAGCATCGCGCCGAAGGAAATGGCGCGGCGCAGCTATGAGAAAGGCTACCTGCAAGATGCGCTCACATACTACTCGGCCGCGCAAGAAGCTGACCCGCTCGACTTCGGGGTGATGCTCCAGTTGGGATGGACCAATAACCTGCTGCGCAGGGACCGCGACGCGATCCGGTGGTTCGCTCTGGCGCGGAGAAGCCCCGAACCGGCAATCGCGGCCGAAGCCGCCAAGGCCGAGCGTAACCTGAAGCCACGTCTGACGCGCTTTCGCACGAGCGCCTGGATCTTCCCGAGCTACTCCTCCCGATGGCGGGACGTGTTCACTTACGGGCAACTGAAGGCCGACTTCAAGCTCAGCGCACTGCCACTCCGGGCATACGCCTCCATTCGCTTTATCGGTGATACGCGGACGGCGATGGGCGACGCCCCGCCGCAATACCTCTCGGAAAGCTCGGTCATTCTCGGAGTGGGGCTCGCCACCGATTACTGGCACGGATTGATGCTCTGGGGCGAGGCGGGTAGCGCGATCAACTACCTTGGCAACCGCCGCGGCGCGCCGCGAATGGCACCGGATTACCGCGGCGGCCTGGCCTTCTATCGCGGCTTCGGACGGCTGATTGGCACCCCCGCGCGCGGCATGTTCTTCGAGACGAATGGCGACGGCGTCTTCGTCAGCCGCTTCCAAAACGACGTCGTGCTGTACTCGCAGAACCGCTTCGGGCTCACACTACCCGCCGCGAATTCCCTGGGCGGGCTCGAAGCCCAACTCTACTGGAACGGGAACGCCAGCACCGACCTGCGTCGACAGTACTGGGCCAATGTCGTCGAAACTGGACCCGGTCTCCGGTTCCGTTGGAAGGGCCTGTCGCCCTCGTGGCTGTTCTCGGTGAACTTCCTCCGTGGCGCCCACACACGCAACGTCGGCAATCCGCGGAGCCCGAACTTCTTCGACCTGCGAGTCGGCATCTGGTATTCGGTCACGCGGTGAAATGACGATGATCCTCAGACGGGCAGCGCCGCACGCACTCTGCGTCCTTCTTCAGGCAATCTCATGCCTGGCCGCTTCATTCCATGTGGTTGGTAATGACCTTGGCGCCTGGCCACGTATCCTAGGATCGGTCGGTTTTCAGACAACATCCGGCGGAGAGGGTGGGATTCTGCTCGCTCGGGAAGGAAAGGCCGAAGCAGCCTCCGATTGGATGGAACGGGTCAAGCGTGGTGCGTACCTGATCCTGGAGGGCGACTCCCCTCTTGCGGGGGAGCTCGGATTCCGCCCTGGCCCTGGACGGGTCCACGTTTCGAGTGTCGAGGACCTGCGCCGTCCCGGATTGTCGATCGTCTGGGAGTCAGCAGTGGATATCCCGATCTTCGAAATGCCCCAGGATGCTCGTGTGTTCGCTCGGGAACGCTGGCGGAAGGCGCCCCTGCTGGCCGGGTTCCGCCGCGGGCAAGGCGCCGTTCTTTGGCTCGCTGTCTCGCCCGGACAGCGCGGCTATGAACGGTTCCCCTATCTCGTTCAGGCGCTTGCGGACCTCGGCCTGGAGCCACCGTTCCGCTCTCGCGGCCTGTGGGCGTTCTTCGATTCCTCGTACCGTGCGCGTGCCGACCTCGAGTACCTCGCACGCCGGTGGCGAGCGGCCGGCATCTCCGCGCTCCAGGTCGCCGCCTGGCACTATTTCGAGCCCGACGAATCCCGCGACCACTACCTCCGGACACTGGTCGAGAGTTGTCACCGGCAGGGCATCCTCGTCTACGCGTGGCTCGAATTGCCCCACGTGAGTGACCGGTTCTGGAACGATCACCCGGAGTGGCGCGAGCAGACCGCCCTGCTTCAGGACGCTCGTCTCGACTGGCGGAGGCTGATGAACCTGGCGAACCGGGACTGCTTCCGCGCCGCCGCAACGGGAGTGCGCCACCTGCTGGGGCGTTTCGATTGGGACGGCGTCAATCTTGCTGAACTGTACTTCGAGTCCCTTCAGGGCCACGCGACGCCCTCCCGTTTCACGCCGATGAACGCCGATGTGCGGCGTGAGTTCCGTGACCGGGCCGGTTTTGACCCGCTCGAGCTGTTCAATCCCGCGTCTGCCCGCCATTACTCCCGTAACGAGTCCGATCTCCGGGACTTCCTGGGCTACCGGGTCGATCTGGTGCGCCGCATTCAAACCGAATGGATCGGCGAAGTCGAGTCTATGCGCCAGTCCAAGCCGGATCTCGGTCTTGTGCTGACTCATGTCGACGACGGACTCGATCCAGGCATTCGAGACGCGATTGGCGCCGATACTGCGGCGTTGCTGCCGCTTCTCGCCCGTCACAGTCTTACGTTTCTCATCGAGGATCCGGCCACGGTCTGGAATTTCGGCCCGGACCGCTACCGGCAGATCGCTCTCAGGTACGCGAGGATTACGCCGCATACCAGCAGGCTGGGGATGGACATAAACATCGTCGAACGCTACCAGGACGTCTATCCGACGAAACAGCAGACCGGGGGCGAACTCTTTCAACTCGTGAACACCGCCTCGCGTGTGTTTCCTCGAGTGGCGCTCTATTTTGAGAACTCCATCCTGGCGCCAGACATCCCGTGGCTCGCCTCGGCGGCAGCCACCGTTGATCGATTCGAGTGCGCAGGCACGAGGGTAGCCGTCCAGTCGCCGCGCGGCGCCGGCGTTCCATGGAAGGGACCGGCGTTGGTGGATGGTCGCCCGTGGCCGGCCTACGACGGCGAAACTGTATGGTTGCCCGCGGGCTCACATGCAATCGAGCCGGCGGAAGGGGAGCCCCATGCCCGCCTGCTCGATTTCAACGGCGATCTCGTGGCTGCCAGGTACCTGACTGATGGGCTGGAGTTCTCTTACCGCAGCGATGCCCCCGCATTCGCCTTCCTTGACCGGCGCCCCAGGGCGGTCGAGGTCGATGGCGAAGTTTGGAAAATCCGGGGAGTCGACTCGGAGGGACGGCACATGATCCGTCTCCCGCGCGGGCAGCACCTGGTTACGGTGAAAACAAGGTAGCAAAGCTACCGCTGTGCAACGACGGTAGCCGGGGGACCCAGTGCTACGACCTCGCCTGCCTTCATGCCGGACAAAACCGCGACGTGAGTGAAGCTCCGGAGGCCCAACTGGACCTCTCGTTTATCGAAGCGGTCCCCGTCTTTAACAAAGATGGCACTCTTACCACCCTCGGTATGCACTGCCTCGAGTGGTGCGATCAGCGTATTCTCCTGGTGGCCAACCGTAACCGTCGCGGCCGCGGACAGGTCCGGGATTAGCCGGGGATCGGCACCCTCAATCGTGACGCGGACCGGTACCCGGCGAATATAGTAGTTTTCCCGCCACCCGCGCACACTCATCGCACCGATGCTGAACACTCGGCCCGGAAACGCGACGCCAGGAAATGCATCGAGTGTGACGGAGGCTCGCTGGCCGACCCGGAGATCATTGCTTTCCGTCTGGTTGGCGTCCGCCTCAACCTGCATGCTGGAGACATCCACGATCTTCATGAACGTCTGCCCGGGGTAAACCTGATCACCGAGCTGAATCTGCGACATCTCTCCGGCCCGAAAGAACGTTGACATGACCGCCAGCCCGTCAATTGGCGCGATGAACGTGAGCCTCTTCAAGTCGATAAGGTGGCGCTGCCGATGCATTTCATGGCGGCGCCGGGTTATTTCCAGTATTCGCAATTCGGCACGGTGTACGGCGCGCGTCTTTTCCAAGTCCTGCTGCAACTGCTTGTACCGCGCTTCCGACTCCTCGACGAAGAGCCGCAGTAGTTCTTGATCAACTACCGTGCGCACTGCGGAGGCCGAATTGTCCAACCTCGCCTGGTCGAGCTCAGCCTTGGCAACCCGAACGTTCTGCTGGAGGTTCTCCCAATCGATCGCTTGCTCTGCCCGGCGCTTTCTGATGTCCGTCTCGGCCTGGATGACAATCGAATTAACGTCGTCGATGTGGTCCCGAGCGGCTTGCGTATCGAGCTGGGCCACCAACTGGCCTTTCTTAACGAAGCTCCCGGACTTCGCCAGTTCGACCAGGATAAGTTCCCGCCCCGAGTCCGGCCCGCGCATGAGCGGAACCGTGATGGAGGCGAAGTTCCGGGCGGCGGTCTGCCCGGAGAGGCGGACTACCCGTTCGACCGCGCCCCTGGCAACCGTTGCAGTCCGGATTGCGGCGGCCGTTGACGCCGTTTGTTGCGGTCTGGAGAGCTGCCAGTACATCGCCACGGCAATACTCACGAGCACAGCCAGAATGAACCAAAGGCTCCACGGTTTGGGGGCCTTCGGCGGCGCAGGAGAGGGCTTCGGGCCTTCCTGGACGGGCGTTCCGGCTGGCGAGGGAGAGGGATTGCCGATAGCAGACATCTCTAGTTTTTAGCGTACACCACTACTGCTCACTGAAGAGGCGAAGGGCGTCGTACCGAGGTTACGCCCCAGATCCGTGGCTGGGCGCGCGGCGCCTCGAAGAACGCTGATGTCTTCGTCCTGAGCACATTGCGGAGAGTGACGAAGGATCTGCAGGCTGAGCCGTTATTGGGGATTTCGGAGGTTGTGGTACTGGGATTAACCTTAGTAATCAAAGCGTTGTTACCTATTGGGATTATTGACCTTAGCCCAATGCGTGATAGATTTAACTTTGCAGTTCACTGGAGGAGAACTATCCTCAATTGCGGGGTGAGCACGTGCTAAGAGGAAAATTCCTGTTTTTCGGTCTGATGGTGTGCCTTGTTTCGGCAGCCTGGGGAGGAACGTTTGGCAAGGTCGTGCCGATCGGTGGTCACGCCTCCGATATCGCGCTCGACGAACGGCGTGGGGTGGTCTACCTCGCCAACTTTACGGCCAATCGGATTGAGGTGATTTCCATCTCCGACTATTCACGCAAAACGCCCATCCGGGTCCCGAGGCAGCCGGGTTCTATCGCCCTGTCGCCAGATGCCCGCTACATGGTCGTCACGCATTTCGGCAAGTGGGACGCGACGTTCACGATCAAGCCGTCGGTCACGATCCTCGATCTCGATACCAATCAATCGCGGAACATCGATCTCGGCGACAACCCGCTCACGGTCGCGTTTGGAGGCGGCTCGCGGGCGTTGCTCGTCACGGAAGGCACGGTCGCTGCCGCCGGACGATTCCTGCTGTTAGATCCCGCATCAGGATCGCTGGAGGTGCTGGCGCCGGCCCTTGTGGGCGCCGACCAGCTACCGGTCCCGTTTGCCACCTTCCCGCCGGAGATCATCAAGGCGTCGGGGGGAGTGTCGGGCGACAACCGGTGGATCATCGGCATGGCCTCCGCACAACAGGCTGAGCAGGCACTTACCGTTCAATATCGGTACAACGTGCAGACCAGGCAGTTGAGCGTGATCTTTATCACATCCGCGCCACCGCTCGGCCCGCGCGTGGTCAGCGTCAATCAGGACGCCTCGATGAGCCTTCTGG
>DATIFQ010000398.1:0-3398 GCA_035455185.1 Bryobacteraceae bacterium
GACGAGGTGTGGCAGAGGATCGCGTTCCTGCCCGCCGAGTTGAAGCCGGCGACACCGAAAGAGTCCGGCTGGCCGCTGGCGCGCCACTTCCGCGGCGCGGGACACGTTCACATGCTTGGAGCGTGGGATGACCCGAACGCCACCTGGGCGTTCTTCGGCGCCGGTCCGACTTACGCTGGTCACTCTCGTGACGACGAGGGCCACTTTTTCATCTCGAAGTGCGGGCACCTGGCGAATCGCTCCGGGGGCGCCGGCCACAACGACGGCTGGTACTACTCAGGCGGGTCACTTATCTACAACATTGTTACCGTGTACCACCCCGAGGAGAAGATGCGCCGGAACGCGTATAACGAGAACGACGGCGGACTCATCCGGCATGTTTATGAGAACGGTTTTCCGAAGGAGCGCGGCAACATCACTGCATACTGGCACGACGACCGGCTGGCGACCTACGCGTCGGCCGATCTGACCAAGGGTTACTGGTCTGAGAAAGTGCGCGAGGTCACACGACAATTTCTATATCTGCGTGGTGCGCAAGAGTGTTTTGTGGTCTTTGACCGCGTCGAGTCCACCGATGCGAAGCTGCCTAAGACGTGGTTTCTGCATCTCCCGTCCGAGCCGTCGGTAAGCGGCACGGCTGGGGTAAAGGTAGCCGATCATGTCTTCGAGTACGACGGTGACACTGCGACCTGGCTCAGTGATCCCGCGGGTGACACCGGGTTGCTGGCGTCCGGCCGGAGCCGCATGACCCTGCGGACGCTCACGCCCGAAGCCGCTCGCATCACGAAACGGGGCGGAGAGGGACACGACTTCTGGGGCCACCCGCACAACCCAGCCGCCCAGTACAACCACACGCTGGACAAGGATGGAAAGGAAGACCGCGCGTATCGCCGCCCGCCGTTCTCGCCGTGGCGGCTTGAAGTCGAGCCGGCCGGCGTACACGAGCGCGACTATTTTCTGCACCTGCTTTACGTAACCGACGAGGCTACCGTCGCACCGGCGCAGGCCGAAAGGATCGAGGAGGAGGGCCGCCTTGGCGCGCGAATCCGCCTGGGTTCGCGTGCGGTCACTGTGATATTTCAGACGACAGGCCCGCTCGGGGGTCACTTGAAGATTGAGGAAGCCGGGCGAACGCTGCACAACGCCGCGCTGCCCGGCTGAAACAGACGGCTTACACCTTAGTCAGAAAGATCGGCAGGCCGAGCTTGAGATCGTACTTCGGACGGTAGCGCTCGGTGTTGTACATCGTCGGAATGTCGACCTTGCGGGGGCCGCGCTTCGGATCCGGGATTTCGACCAGGGAGTAGCAGCCGTTGACGATGGCCGTCATCACACCGCTCTTGTTGTCCTGAATTGCATCGAGAGCCATGTTGCCGAACGTCGTCGCCACCAGTTTGTCGACGAAATCGGGCGAACCGCCGCGAAGATCGTAGGTGAGGTCGCTGACGACCGTCTCCTCGCCCGTGCGCTTCTTAATCTCGCCGCTCAGGTCTTCGCCGACGCTCATCTTTTTGCGATGTCCGTAGGCGTCAGGCTCGCCGTACTCCTTTACCTGGTATCCCTCCCACTCGGCGCCCTCGGAGAGCACAACCAGCGAATAGTTACTGGGATTGCTGCGCTTGTCAGCGATCAGAAGCTCGATCATTCTTTCGAGATTGAACTTATACTCGGGGATCGCACAACGGATCGAGTTCACGTAGGCGGTATAAAGGGCCGTGTAACCGGCGTCCCGTCCGAACACACGGAACACGCCGACACGCTCGTGCGAGCCCACCGTAGTCCGCTGGCGCTCGATCGCGTCGACGGCTCGGGTGATGGCCGTCGAAAAGCCGATACAGTACTCGGTGTTTTGGACGTCGTTGTCCATCGTCTTCGGGATGGCAATGACGCCGAACCCCTCTTTATCCAGCCGCGCCGCGTAACTCAGGGTATCGTCGCCGCCGATGGCGATCAGGTAGTCGAGCCGGAGAATCTCGAGGTTCTTCAGCACCTGATTGGTCACGTCCAGGACGATCGACGTTACGCCCTTCTTGGTGCTCTCCGCCTTCGGAAACTCCATGCCCTTGAGGTGGTCGGGCAGGCTCTTCATCTTGGCCGGATTGGTTCGAGTGGTGTGCAGGAAGGTGCCGCCGGTACGGTCGATGGTGCGGGTATTTTCGCGGTTCAGCGGCAGGATGTACCTCGCCTGGCTGACGGGGTCTTCGAGGTTGACGTGCGTCAGCCCCTCCCAGCCGCGGCGGATACCGACCACCTCGCAGCCGTTCTCGCTCCCGCGATACACCACTCCTTTGATGACAGCATTCAACCCGGGGACATCGCCGCCGCCGGTCAAGATTCCTATTCTCTTCGTCGCCATGGACACTCCTGTAGTTTGATCTTGAGGACTTAACAAACGAAAATGACGGGGAACGTCTTACGTATTATAGCGTTACCCGGAGCGGGAGGGATACTCGCCTGCCCTCGTGATCGCGCACCATGACGTCGCTCGAACCGAGCACATTTACGGTCATAGACCCGCCTTCGATCTCGACCAGCAGAAAGTGGCATTGCGGGGCCCAAGCCGCAATGTTCGCCGCCTCGAGCCGGCGGCGGACATCGCGGGACCGCAACTCCCCACCCGCCCCGGTGATGACGAACTGCACGCCGGCGGTCCGTTCGTTACGTTTGCTCCATTGGAAGTTATGCTCGTGCCCGCTGAAAGCGATCTGAACGCCGTGCTTTCCGAACAAGTCGACCCAGTGGCGCAATTGATCTAAGCTCGGTCCATGTCCAGGCCCCGCATTGAACGGCGGATGATGGAAGTATGCGATCTTCCATGGCGCCTTGGACTGAGCGAGCGACTTTTCCAGCCACCGGGACTCAGTTCCGCCTGGGGCGTAGATGGGCTGCCGTTCACTGGTAGCGATATCGGTCGAGTCCAGCGCGAAAAAGTCCGCCAGGCCGGCGACGCTGAAGCTGTAATATCGCGACGGTTTCGGCGTCGGGAAAAAAAAGTTGTCCAGATAGACACCCAAATCGCCGTCCGATTCGCTCTCGCCGCCGTCGTGATTTCCCAGCGTCGGATAGAACGGCACATGGAGGAGCAAATCGGAGTAAGGCTCGAAGAACTTCGCTCGCCAGTGCCGGTCACGGTCTCCCGACTGCGTCCGGATGAAACCGAGCCACCGGTATGCGTAGATGTTGTCGCCGGTCGTGAGGACGAAACGGACCGGGTTGTCTGTCGTTGAACGTTCCCGGACCACCTTTGCCATCGCGGAGGCCACTTCGTACTGCGCCCGGCCCCCGGTCCCGTAGTCGCCGATCACCAGAAAGGCAAGCCGGTCCGAGTGCTCCGGCAGTGTGCGGACGGCCCCGGCGCCGATCTCACGGCCGTTCACGGCGACGGTGTAGGAATACTC
>DATIFQ010000399.1:0-2158 GCA_035455185.1 Bryobacteraceae bacterium
CTTGAGTCATGGGATGTGTGCGGAAATCTGTCGCAAACGCGCGTATAAATATGGAGGAAGTGAGAACAAAGGTCAAAGAAAACTATGAGTTAGGGGAGTTCGGAGGATGGGGGACCGGGAGGCCTTCCAATTCCATGATGCGCAGCGCGTTGGTGGTGGGACAGGGGCCCGGGCGCAGTTGATAGTCAAATTGCAGCGCGCCGGAGGCGACGGTTTCCTGAAAGTGCGCGTTGGTCAGATGCGGAATCATCTTGTCGAGGTCCGTGAGTTCGAGGTCATGTGTCGTCACCAGGCCCAGGCCGTTTCCCTTCGCGAGTGCCGTGATAAAGGCGCGGCTTCCGATGAGGCGCTCGCGGTTGTTCGTGCCTTTAAAAATTTCGTCGATGAGGAAGAGGACCGGCGGCGCGGCGCGCTCCCCGGTTGCGTCGAGAATCATCTTGAGCCGTTTCACCTCGGCGTAGAAAAACGACAGCCCGGCGTCGAGCGAATCGTTGATCCGAATGCAGCAGGCCAGTCGGCTCCAGGTCCACTCGAATCGACGGGCGCAGACGGGCGCGCCGGCTTGTGCGAGGCACAGGTTGATGCCGATTGTCCGGAGGAACGTACTCTTGCCGGACATGTTCGAGCCGGTGATCAAATGGATTGAACCCAGTCCGGCCAGTTGTACCTCGTTGGTTACCCGCGTGTCATCGGGAAGGAGCGGATGACCGAGCCGATCGGCTCGAAGCGCCGCACCTGCGCCGTCCTGTTCGCCGGTCGCTGTGAGGGAAGCCGGCCAGACGTAGGCGGGGTGGAGATAGGCGAACGTGGCCAGGGCCGACGCGGCTTCGATTTCCGCCAGGCAGTCCAGCCACGAAGGGAGATGGTGCTGGATGTCCCGCTGAACCTGCTGCAGGCGTCGGGTGAACCACAGATCCCACGGGCAGAGAGCATTGATTGCCAGATGGACCAGCGGGTGTGCTTTGATACTGATGGCGTGGAGCACCTTTGCGGCCCGGTTTAGGTGGCGGGAAGGACGGGCTCTGCCCAGCATGAGCGATGTGCAGGCCGCGGCCAGGCGCGAGTCCCGTCGGCGCGCGTAGTATTCGACGTGGTTCAGAACCGTGCCCAGTCGTTCCATTTCATGGTGGAGGCCGACGGCATGTTCGAGCAATTCTTCTCCCTGATCGGTCATTAAGTAGATCAAGGCATAGACGCCGAACGAAAACATCCAATAACCGGGAAGCCAGCTCAGGAGCGCGCCGATTCCGAGCGAGATGGTTGCAAGCGCCAGGAGGCTCTGCGCGGCAAGGATCAGATTGAGCCGCGGAATCCCGATGGGATGTTCCAGTACGGCGGCCAGACGGCGGCCGTTGATTTCCTGTTCGCCCGCCAATTGCGCTTCGAGCACGAGGCGGTCTCGAAACAAAGCCCGCGGGGTAAGTTCTCTGACGAGTTCCTGGCGCGCGGCCCAGACGGCGGAATCGGGCGGTTGGGACAGGAGCCAGCTACGCAGGCGTTCGCGGCCGTGGTCCGAGACCGTCGTGTCGAGCAGGTGTGTCAGCGAATGAAGGCCGATGAGATCCAGATCGTTGGCGTAGAGATGCGATGGAGGCTGCTCGCTCGAGCGCAGAGGGATCGCGGCCCACTCCAATCGGATGCGCGCCCGATGGACGGCTTTGATGGTTTTCCACTGCCGGAGCCGGTGAATCCGGTTCTCGAGCCTGTTATGATACGCGGCCACGGCGATGAAGAGGGCGACGAAGCCGGCCAGCGCCAGGTTTCCGCTGTTGTACCATCCGAGCTTGTAGAGTGTGACCGTGCAGACCAGGCCGGCCAGAAACAGCACCAAACGCCAGCGGGTCAATGTCGCGCTTGCGTGCACGCCGTGTGCGATCCGGCGGTCGATGCGTTCGAGCAAGCTGGTGAGTTTCGACAATCGGGACCGATCCGTCATGGGTGCGACCTTACTGGATGGGCGCTCCTCCGTCAACGCTGAGCATGGAAGATGACGTCGCATTGGGTCGAACTCAGGATCGATACGTCGGTTGACGCAGGCGAACTGCTTGGCCTGCTCGCTGATCCTATGGCGCAGGGTGCGTGGCAGGAGAACGGATCGATCCGGCTCTATTGGCTGGACGGTCACTGGAACAGTGATTGTCTGGCCAGAGTGCGGTCG
>DATIFQ010000400.1:0-3677 GCA_035455185.1 Bryobacteraceae bacterium
GGGCGGAGGACATCGAGCTACAACTTCAGTTACGGCGCCAACGGAGCGAACCTGCGGATGACGCAGTTCCAGGCGGCGCTGCTGGTGGCCCAGATGACGAGGATCGAGGAGCAATCGAAGACGCGGGAGCAGAACGCGGCCTATCTGACCTCGATGCTGCGCGAGATCCCCGGCATCACGCCGGCGCGGATGTACGGCGGCTGTACGCGAAACGCGTATCACCTCTACATGTTCCGCTACAACAAGGAGCAGTTCGCAGGCGCGCCCCGCAGCGCTTTCCTCAAAGCACTGGACGCCGAGGGCATCCCAGGCTCCAGCGGCTACTCGCCGCTCAACAAAGAACCGTTCCTGAAGAACGCCATGGCGTCGCGGGCCTACCGGGCGATCTATCCGAAGGAGTTGCTGGCGAAGTGGGAGTCCCGAAACCAGTGCCCCGCCAACGATCGGTTGTGCGAGGAAGCAGTCTGGTTCACGCAGAACATGCTGCTGACCTCCCGGAGGGACATGGAGCAGATCGCCGAGGCGATCAAGAAGATCCAGGCGCTGGCGGGCGACTTGAAGCGCGCCTGACCCTTACTCCTCCGCTTCAAGACGGATCTCGCCGATGCCGCCCTCGATGTCGAGGCGCAAGGTCACTGGCGACTTGACGGCCGGTTCGTTGGTGTAGAGATCGCCTGACCGCTCGAGGCCCGAGACGCGAATGGACCCGATGCCGCCGCGGGCGCGGGCCTCGATTCCCACATCTTTTGGCAATCGGACGACGGCCTTGCCGACGCCTCCACGAATGTGGGCCTCCATGCTCTTCCGCCACTTTCCGGTCAGATCCAGATTGATCTCGCCGGCGCCGAGGTGGACCTCCAGGGAGCGAAGATAGAGGCTTCCGAGCTCCAGGACGCTCTTGCCGGCGCCCACGCGGACTTCGAGGTCCATCGGCACATCATCGTTGAGTCGAAGATCCCAGTCGTTTGGGTTGTCCGAGGAGCCGATATTGAAGCTGACGTGGGGCTGGCGGACCGTCAGGTCACCGCGGAAACCGCTCGTGTCGTACCGGATTTCGGGTTTCGCGCGCTCGTCGTAACGCAGTGACGCTTCGAGGAGATCACCGGCGCCGCCCCGGATCCTGAGCTCTCCTGCTTTCATCTCGACGAGAGCGCGCACCATCTCCACCTTGCCGAGTTCGATGGACCGGTTCTCCTCGCGCATCGCGTGGCGGTGAGTTTGAGGCATGCATCCGATGAGGGCACATGCCGTTGCCGTGAGGGCAGCCGCGGCGGCTGTACGCATTGCTAGCCTCCTGGATGAGTTAACGAACCATCTGGCGGAAAAGTTCCCTGTCAGTCCAGGACATGCTACGCAATCGCCAAACTTCAGGCCCCGCACAAGTTATCGCTTACTTCGCCCGCGTGCTGCGGTCGACGTTCCGCATCATATCACTCAACGTGGCAGCGCTCGTGCTCATACGCCACGTACCGGTGGCGGCCCTGCCGGCCTGGGTGAGCGAGAACGGTCCGTCTGCCGCGGCTTCCCTCGCCGGAACGCTATTTTTCGATCACTTCAATGCGGATGGGCGCGGATCGAATCGAGCCTCTTTCACGGCCCCAGAAGTTCGGAGCCTTCGCATAGCGATCCGGAACGGGACTCTGATATTCGGCGAACAACGAATACGAACCCGGTTTGCGAAACAGATTCTTCGGCGAATCCTTCCGGTCGATGCCCAGGAAATGGTCGGGAAATAGCACCACGTAAAATTCGGGGTTGCCCAGCACAGAAGGAACGACCATGTCATCGTCGTGTTGCTCTGCCTGAACCGGCCGCCCGCACTGGTCCGATACATGGAGCGTCAATCCACCAGCGTAGCCCCAGAGCAACTGCCCGAATATCGATACCCTCTCGCCGCTTACGTTTACGAGCTTTGCTTCGAGAACGAAAGACTCGTTCTGCATGACTCGCTGTCTGGAACTGGTGATCACCAGCTTGAGAGGAGCATTATCAGGCGCTTCGTTCATATTGGCTCTCGGCGGCTGAGCTGTCGCCCCGATGAGAAAAAGGACCGTCAAACACGCCGCAAACACCCAACGCCTGCACAGCCACGCTGCTCGTAGGTCGCTCATATGGAGTTTCTGGGACGTGAGTTTCAGGAACATACTACGCAATCGCCAGCCTTCATGCTCCGCATCGTTATGGCTCGCGTCGCCCGTGGGGTTGCGGTCGACGTCTCGCATCATATCACTCAACGTAGCAACGCTCGCTGCGACGCGAGTCAGAGAGAACCGCCCGGCCCCGGTCGTGCCGGGGAGCGTTGACTGAACAAAGCCAATCCCAGTATCGGACACCGGCGCGGCGCGTGCGACTGGCGACTGGCCTCGATCCGGCGAAGGGAAGACATCGGGAAAGCCTCGGATCTGGAAGTTGGGGAGGAAAGCGGGAACCCCGAGTTCCCTCCTGTCCGCATGTTACGGGGCGGGATCGTAATCCTGGGGCGATGGGGTGGTGTCACCCGGATCTAAGTCATTCCGAGAGAACGAGTTGATGAGTTGGGGGTGGATTGTGACTGGGAGCTGTGGCCGACCAGAAATCTGCTCAGTTCAGGCCGACGGGTTTCTCCGCGCGTTTCTCATCCAACGAACCTCAGCCGGATGGCTGGTAGTCTTCGAACTCCCAGTAGCCGATCCGTGCTACCTTCTGAGCGACTTCCTGCCACGAGTTCCCGGAGCAGCTTTCGATGAGTTTCGTGATGACACTCTCCAGAGCCGCAAAGTCATAATTAGCGACAACGATATAGTGCCTGCCGACCACAAAACCCTCGGCCTCGCAGACATCGGCGAGCCACGCAGGTGTGCAAACCCTGATGTCGAAAGACTCTTCACCTGGCGCGCCTTTGGGGCCGACGATGGCCCGGATCCGCAAAAGGAAACGGTCCGGGGCATCAGGCGCGTATTGTTCCAGGTTGTCGCCTTCGAGGCTGTAGAGCGCTTTCACCTCTGCGGCGACCATTGGCTAGTGACCTCCGCCGATATCGAGATAGCCGTTGGAGTTTCGGGGACATACGCAATCGCCGGTCTTCACGCTTAGCATAGCTATCGCTTGCCTCGCCCGCGTGGTTGCGGTCGGCGTTCCGCATCATATCACTCCGGAGATTTTCGGAGTTCAGCCCTGCTCCCGGTCAGTCGGCGAAATGCGCCAGAGAGAACCCGCTGACGGACTGGTTCATGAGCTCAAGTTGTGACGAGTACAGGAAGGCGGGATCACCGTTCTTCAGACTCTCGCGGTGGAGCCGGCGGAAGAGCGGGACGAGGTCGGGGTCTCGCCAGCCGCGATCGACCTCCTGGTCGAGGATCACAAAGGCTTTTTCGGAACTGAGCGCCGCCTTGTAGGGCCGCACAGTGGTGAGGGCGTCGTATACGTCGGCGACCTGAAGGATACGGGCCGCCAGAGGGATCTGCTCGCCTTTCAGCCCGTCGGGGTAGCCGCTTCCATCCCAGCGTTCGTGATGACTGCGAATAATGGGCAGAACCGGCTTCAGGCTTTTCATTCCCCGGCAGATCTCCTCACCCTTCACGGGGTGAAGCTTCATGACGGACCACTCGTCCTCGGTCAGCCGGCCGTTCTTGTAAAGGATGGAATCCGGAACGGCGACCTTGCCGATATCGTGCAGAAAGCCGCCGCGATGGAGGGCA
>DATIFQ010000401.1:0-44062 GCA_035455185.1 Bryobacteraceae bacterium
GGAGCTGAAGCGCCACGGCCGCGGCAAGGTGCGGTTGAACGTGCCTTTCGCCGATCTGACGGACGCCGAGAAACGTTTCTTGATCGAAGGCGAAGGGCGTTTCCGCGGAATCCGCGGTTTCTTCGAAAAACTCGAAACTAAGAAATACAAGGTTCATGTGCGGGTTTTCCTGAGCCGGTACCGCGGCTACGCTGAGTGTCCGGACTGCGGAGGCTCGCGACTGCGCCGTGAGGCGCTTTACGTTCGCGTCGGCGATCGCACGCTGGCCGACGTCTCACGGATGAATATCGCGGAAGCCCACGTCTTTTTCGACAGCCTGAGTCTGACGGAAACGGAAGAGCGCATTGCCGGCAAGATCCTGGTGGAGATCCGGCAGCGGCTGAAGTTTCTGAACGACGTGGGGCTCGACTACCTGACGCTCGACCGGCTCTCGGCGACGCTTTCCGGCGGCGAGGCTCAGCGCATTCAGCTTGCGACCTGCCTCGGATCGCGCCTCGTGGGCGCCTGCTACGTGCTTGACGAGCCGTCGATCGGGCTACACACGCGCGACACGTCGAGACTGATCCGCATCCTCGAGGAATTACGCGACCTCGGAAACACGATTGTGGTCGTCGAGCACGACGCCGATGTCATGCGGTCTTCGGATCACATCGTCGATCTCGGTCCCGGCGCCGGGGAGCTTGGCGGGAGGATCGTGTTTGAGGGACCTTTCAAGGCGCTGTCCTCGAATGGCGCCGGGTCGCTCACTGGGCGCTACCTGCGGGGCGAGCTGAAGACGTCGCACCCCCGCGCGCGGCGGCCGGTCAACTCCCGGAAAGTAGTCCGGTTTCTTGGCGCGCGGCTTCACAACCTGAAAAACATCGACGTCGAGATTCCGCTCGGGATGATGGTGGCGGTGACAGGAGTCTCGGGCTCGGGCAAATCGACCCTCGTCCACGACGTGATCTACCACGCTCTCCAGTCGCACTTTCGGAAGGCCGGGATGGCGCCCACGGGAGAGGAAGAGGAGATCCCGGAGGTTACCGAGAAGGTCACTTGCCGGCGCGTGGAGAAGGCCGACCTGCTGACAGACGCCGTGCTCGTGGATCAATCGCCCATCGGGCGCACGCCGCGTTCCAACCCGGTTACCTACATCAAAGCGTTCGACATCATCCGAGCGCTGTTCGCATCCACTCCGGAGGCCGACCGGCGCGGTTACACCCCCGGACACTTCTCTTTCAACATCCCCGGCGGGCGGTGCGAGACCTGCCAGGGCGACGGCACGGTAACCGTCGAGATGCAGTTTCTTGCCGATGTCGAGCTCGTTTGCGAGGAGTGCAAGGGTACGCGCTTCAAGAGCGGCATCCTCGAGGTGGGATATCGCGGTCTGAACATCCACGAAGTGCTCCAACTCACAGTGAAGGAGGCGCTCTCGGTTTTTGCAGACCAGCCGCGTCTGTGCGCACGCCTGAAAGTTCTCGCCGACGTCGGACTCGGTTACCTGCGCCTCGGGCAGTCCGCCACGACGCTCTCGGGCGGTGAAGCGCAGAGGGTGAAACTGGCGGCCCACCTGACTCAGGCCACCTGCCAGGGCACGCTGTACATCTTTGACGAGCCGACCACCGGCCTTCATTTCGACGATATTGCCAAGCTGCTCGACGCGTTTCAGAAGCTCATTCAAAACGGAGGAAGCATCCTGATCATCGAGCACAACATGGAGGTAATCCGCGCGGCCGACTGGATCATCGATCTCGGTCCGGAGGGCGGCGACCGCGGCGGCGCGATCGTTGCGCAGGGCGCCCCGGAACAGGTTGCGGCGGCGAAAGCTTCTTACACGGGCCGCTATCTGCGCAATGTGTTGTCCGAGGGAAAACCAGGCTGACGGTCGATTGGTTTGAAGGCTGATGACCGCCGCGGCGGCCGGTGGGGAACTGGGCCGTGAGCGAACGAGGGCTCTGGCACAGGATAGACTAAAAGTATGTGGCCCGCCGCGGTCGCGTTGCTCTTCTGGCTCCAGACAGTCGACTATTCGGCCGAGGGCCTGAAGGCGCTTGAAGCGAACAAGTACGAGGAAGCCGCGCAGCTTTTCTCGAAGGCGGTCGAGGCCGATCCGAACGAGTACAGTGCACACTTCCATCTCGCCCTTTCGTATAGCTTTCTTGGGAAGGACGCCGAAGCGATACCCGAGTATCGGAAGGTCCTCGAGATCAAGCCAGGATTGTTCGAGGCCGAGCTGAACCTCGGCATCGTTCTCGTTCGCCAGAAGCGTGCGGGCGAGGCGCTTCCACTCCTTCAGTCTGCCGCGGAAAAGAAACCGAAAGATTTCCGCACCGTGTTCTACCTCGCGGAGGCGACATTCGCTGGGGGGGACTTCCCAAAGGCCGAGGAGCTCTACCGGTCTGCCACGGAGATTGACCCGAAATCGCCGCAGGCGCAATTGGGGCTCGGACGCGCCATGCTACGGCAGGATCGTCTCGCGGAGGGAGCGGGACACTTCCGGCAGGCAGTCTCCCTCCATGCCTCTTTCCGGGATGCGCTGCTCGAGCTTGCGGCCCTCTACGAAAAACAGAAGCAGCCGTCCGAGGCGATCGCGATTTACCAGCAGTTTCCCGACGACGCGGCAGCCCGCGAACGGCTTGGC
Source organism: Bryobacteraceae bacterium (assembly GCA_035455185.1). Lineage (GTDB taxonomy): Bacteria > Acidobacteriota > Terriglobia > Bryobacterales > Bryobacteraceae > JAEHDI01. The sequence continues at coordinate 2,621 of DATIFQ010000401.1, forward strand.
GAGCTGCTGATCGAGACTGGCAAGCCCGCAGAGGCGGTACAGCACCTGGAATGGGCGGTCGCGAAGTCGCCCACGCCGGCCAACCGGCTGGCGCTGGCGATGGCTTACATCCGTGGAGGCCAGACCGAGAAGGCAGTGCCGTTTCTGGAACAGGTGGTGGTGGCTGAGCCGAATAATCCCGAACTCCGGATGATCTATGGCCGCACGCTGCGGGACATGAAGAAATACCCGGACGCCGCCCGCGAGTTTTATCGCGTCGCCCAGGCGAAGCCGGATTCGGCGGAAGCCTGGAGCGAACTGGCCGGCATGCTCATCCTTCTGGAGAACTACCCGCAGGCGCTGGCGGCGCTCGACCGCGTTCGTGCGCTCGGCGCCGAAACGGCCGCCCATCATTTTTTCCGCGCCATCATTCTTGATAAGGGCAAGCTGTACGAACCGGCGCTTGCGAGCTACGAGAAATTTCTCGCGATGAGTGACGGAAAGAACCCAAACGAGGAGTTCAAAGCCCGTCAGCGTGTACGGATCATCAAGAAAGACTTGAGCCGGCGATGAGACGACTGCGCACCATTCTTGTGGCTGTGACGCTCTTGTCCTGTAGCAGGATAGCGGCCAGTGCCGACCTCTCGGCCGTACGGGCGGAATCGAATCTGCAGAAGCGGTCGGACAAGGCGCTCGACTACGCGGCAGACGTGGTCAAGACCCTCGATAAGGCTTACCACACCGGCGGCTTGGCCAGGACACAGGAGTTGCTAGCGGAGATCCGCGAATCTGTGGAACTCGCCTACACGGCCCTTAAAGAAAGTGGCCGGAACCCTCGCAGACATCCGAAATATTTCAAGCGCGCGGAACTGAAGACCCGAGATCTGCTGAAGAGACTCGGCGATTTCGAAGACCGAATGGCATTCGACGACCGCGAGAAGCTGGCGCCGTTGAGAGCCTACGTGCAAAAGGTCCATGATGAGATACTGAAAGGCGTACTGGGGGCCGGAGAATGGCAGGCAAAGCAATGACCGCGCGATGGCTGCTTCTCCTCTGTCTCGCCCTCTGTCTCGCCGCGCCGATTCCCGCTCAGGACGACTTCCTGACTGCCGACGAAGTGGACCAGCTTCGCCTCACGCAGGAACCGAACGAGCGGATCGTGCTCTACCTGCGATTCGCGCAGCAGCGCATCGACCTCGCCCAGGACCTTGTCGCGAAGGAGAAGCCCGGCCGCTCGGTTCTGATTCACGACGCGCTCGAGCAGTACACCCAAATCATCGACGCCATCGACACCGTCGCGGACGATGCGCTCCACCGCAAGTTATCGATCCAGAAGGGCATGGAGGCGGTTACCGAGAGCCAGAAGAAGATGCTCGCCGCTCTCAGGAAGGTCGATGAAAGCCGTCCGCCGGATCTCCCACGCTACAAGTTCGTCTTACAGCAGGCGATTGAGACGACGGAAGACAGCCTCGAGCTCTCGATGCAGGACCTCAACCAGCGCGCGACCGAGGTCGAGGCCCGCGAGGAGCGCGAAGACAAAGAGCGCGAGAGCATGATGCAGCCGAAGGACATCGAGCAGAAGCGCGCGGCCGAAAAAAAGGAAACCGAGAAGAAGAGAAAAGTACCCACGCTGTACAAGAAAGGCGAGCAGAAGAAGCAGTAGTGCCCCACCCGTTGGCCCCTTCTTGGGTGTAATCTGTGATCGACATTTCTGTGTCGAGACCGATCATGCCCTTAACTTCTCGCTGTATTTTCTGCTGCGTTCTGATCGCTCTGTCATTCTGCTCCCTTCCGGCGGTTGCCGCTGGCGGCCTCCCTGATCTTCGCGTCCCGGGCGCGGAGCTTGTCACGGTCGAGGAGATTTCCAGCGACCGTGTCAAAGTGACCAGCCCGTTCTGGCGGATGGAATTCGATCTCCGTGGCGGCGGTGCACTCGACTCCATTGTGTTTTCACACGGGTCAGGCAGAAACGTTCTGACCGCCCCCTTTCGCACTTGCGTCGACGGATGGTCCGACGCTGAGGCGCCTGCCGTCGAATTCCGCTCGACGAAGGAGGAGAACGTCGCCCGGTTGGAGTTCTCCGGTGATCTCGGAGCGTCCGGCCGAAAGAAGGGGCCCGTGGCTTTCCGGACCGTCTGGATCATCACGGCGCGAACCATCCGTGCCGATTGCACGCTGCGGTTCGAATCGGATCTCGCCGTTGGACACGTGGGTGTCGGCTCGACGGCGTTGCGCGGCGATCTCAACGAATTCGGCCTCCGCGTCGGGCCGGGGAACAATCCGCGCGCGACGAGCGCCACGTACGGGAAGGTATCGTCGGCGGGCTCGACCTGGATCGACGAGCGTCATCCACCGATGTACATGGTTTTCTTCCGCCGGAATCTGGAAGGCTTCGACATCACGACGGGCACCGACCTCGCCACATGGGAAAGCGGGCTTGCCGGCAAGGGAGGCGCTGGCCGGTTTCAGGCGGGCGTTTCCAAGGGCGGCGCCGGGATCGAGTTGGTCCGCGAGCCACTGTCCTCGATTTCGCCCGTGACGGTCCGCAAGGGCGAGTACACGTTCAGCTACTACCTTGGCCTGCCGCGCTTGGTCGAGAAGTCCGACAGGGGATGGCGCCACATCGCATTAGGAAACCACCCGTGGCCGTCGGATGAGCTCATCCGCCGGTGGGCGGAAAACGGAGTCAATATCGCCCGCCTCCATAACGACTATGTGGCCGATGAGAACTTCTGGCACGACGGAAGCTGGCCGCCTTACGACGAGAAAGGGATGTCCGAACTCCGGCGCGTCATCGCCACCTGCCGCCGTCACAAGATCCGCGTCGTGCCGTATTTCTCCATTCACGAGTTCCACCCCAAATCGCAGGGCTACGCCGCGAATGAGAGCCAGTGGAAGCGGAGTGTCGATCAGGCCGGCACGGTCTTCCACAACCGCACCGGCCAGGGGGAGTTCGGCGGCCCGATGTGTCTCCAGAGCGGCTGGCTCCAGCGCCTTAAGACGAACGTCGAGCGCGCGTACCGCGAGCTGGGCTTTGACGGCATTTACTACGACTGGAGCGCCGTCCTTCCGTGCAACAACAAGGGGCACGACGGAAACTGGCACCTTGGTTCAGACGGCATGATGGACATCCTCGCATGGACGCGGCGGCTGATCGGGTCCGATGGCACGCTGATCATTCACGTCTCGGGCTGGCTGCCTTCGTTCCCGCACGAGAATTACGCGGATCTGCTCGTGAACGCGGAAGAGGCGTCGAGCGGTGACCGGATGATGCGAAAAGACAACATCGCTCTGATGACCTACCTTGCCGAGGGCGTTCCGAGATCGCCGTGCCCCGCCTACGGCAAAGACCGCATCGTCGAGCGCAACCGCAACAAGCTCGCGCTGATGGTGGCGTACGGCGCATTCCCGTGGTCCGGACAGGACGGCCCGGTAGCGGAGGACACCTTGCGGTTGTTTCACACCTTCCAGCCTTACCGCCTTCAGGATTTTCGTCTGTACAATGCGGACTCCGGCGCTGTGCGCACTTCCTGGGATGACGTTCACGGCGCGGTGTATGCTTCCCCGGAGCAGGCGCTGGTGGTGCTCTCGAATCCGGAAGCCGGGCCTCGTAAGAACGTCATCTGGCGGGTTTCGCCGGAGCGGCTCGGTTACGCTCCCTCTGCGGAGGTGAATATCCGGGACACCGCGAGCGGGCGGACGTCGCGCGTGCCGTGGCAGGCTCTCGAGGATGGCTCGCTCGCCACCGAACTCGACGGCTTCGAATATGAGCTCTTCGAGATGCGTCCGGTACGGTAGCGCAGCGCGGTCCCACTTGACCGCACCCAATATAATTAGGGCAGGACCACTGGGCTATGGGACTTCTCTATCAGATTTCGGGACTGGTGCTGAGCAGGGGCGGACGGGCCTCGCACGCACAGGTGAAGGAACTTCAGCGGGATCTCCGCAGGCTCGGCTACCTGCGCACTGGGATCGACGGCGACTACGGGAAGATCACCGAGAGCGCCGTCAAGGCGCTGCAATTCGATCTTCTGAAGAACACCGGTTCCGGGCCGGACGGCTCCGCCCCCGTGCGCATCCGGGACTATAACAAAGGCCGGGTCACCGCGCCGACCGGCGTCGTCGACCAACAACTTGTGGCGTGCATCGCCGAGATGCTCGGGGACGACCGTTTCGCGCAGGTCCCCGATGTGCCGGACCCCGCCGCCGAGAACCGCCGCGTCGCCACGAAGCTCTCCTCGCTTCGGTCAACCGAAGTACCTATCCCGTTCCTCCTTGGGATATTCGGCCAGGAAAGCGGCATGCGGCATTTTGTGGAGCCGACGGCTGACAACGACGACAACTTCGTCGTGGTGGGGCTCGACCGCAACTCCGAGAGCCAGACCCCCATCACTTCGCGCGGTTACGGCGTGGGACAGTACACGCTGTTCCACCATCCGCCCACGAAGGCCGAAGTTCAGGATTTCGTGCGGGACGTCTCGCGCAACGTCGTGAAGGCGGTTCGGGAGCTTCGCGAGAAGCTCGATCACTTCGTCAACGGCAACACACCCGGCACGCGCGCTGACGACCGCCAGATGGAGTTCGGACGCCGGCCCCTGCGGATCTGCAAGTACGCACCGGAGGACCCTCGTTTCCTCACGGATTGCCGGCAGTGCATGATGGACGCCGGCAGCACCGACATACGCGCCGGCGTGACCCGGTTTTACGAAGGCGCACAGCCTTTCTATGAGCCGACCCAGTATCACCCCGAGCGGGAGTACAAGGGAGTACCGATCCGCCGCAACATCGGGTGCGACTGGCCTTACGCCGTCCGGCGTTACAACGGCGGCGGCCTGGATTCCTATCACTACCAGACCAAGGTCCTGCTGCGCGTACTTCACGGGTAAGATAGGACGACGGCGGAGGGAGCCAACGAGATGAGAGCGATCCCGAGTTGGGATGAGTACTACCTGAGCATCTGTAAGATCGTCGCCACGAGGAGCAAGGACCCGAACACGCAGATTGGCTCCGTGATTGTCGGGCCCGCCCACGAGATCCGCACGACCGGCTACAATTCGTTCCCCCGAGGGATCCGCGACGACGTGCCCGAGCGGCTCGAACGTCCCACCAAGTACCTTTGGATCGAACATGCCGAACGGAACGCCATCTGCAACGCGGCGCGTTGCGGGACAGCCCTCGACGGCTGCACGCTTTTTGTCGAGATCATGCCCTGCATGGACTGTGCGCGCGCCATCGTACAGGCCGGCATCCGGCAGGTTGTGATCTCCGGCGAACGCATGGCGCAGTACTCAAGCGATTACTACAACCAGCACTTCGGAATGGTCGAGGTGCTCTTTGCTGAAGCCGGTGTCGCTGTCCGCCGGGTTCCGTAGCCCGCCGCGCCCCCCTTGCGCCCCGAGCGGGCGCGCAGTACAGTGCCTCATAGACCGGGTGCAACGCCCGGAGGCAAGGAGGCTGCTCATGCCTGTCACCGTGAAACCCGTCACCCTCTGGCGGAAAGAAATCGAAAACAAACCAGGGACCCTCGCTGTGGCGCTCGAACCGCTTGCCATGGCAGGCGCTGACCTTCAGGTCATTATGGGTTACCGTTTCCCCGGCAGATCCGACGCCGCCGCCCTCGAACTGTTCCCAGTGAAAGGGAAGAAGGCGACTGCGGCAGCACAGGCCGGAGGCCTCAGCGCATCCACCATCCCTACGCTGTTGGTACAGGGCGACAACAAGGCCGGCCTCGGTTATACCATCGCGACGTCAATCGCCGGCGCCGGCATCAACATCGGCTTCGTGATCGCCCAGGTTGTCGGGCGCAAGTACTCGGCGGTGATCGGCTTCGATACGTCTGATGATGCGAAGATGGCCGCCATTCTCATCAAGAAAGCTGCGGCGAGCAAGAAGAAGTAGTGCCGGGCGTTCACTCGCGCAGGGGTGGTACAATGCCGGTCTGCCTGCCTGTCGAAGGCGGTTCTGACGAATGCGCTTCCCGGGAAGTCTTTTTCTCCACAACCTGATTGAGCGCCGAGCCCTGCTGTTCCAACTCGTTCGCCGCGATTTTGAGCAGCGCTTTGTCGGCTCGGCCGCCGGCTGGCTGTGGGGCGTCATCCACCCGCTCGTGCTGCTGCTGAGCTGGACTTTCGTCTTTGACTGGTGCCTCAACGTCCGCCTTGGAGCGGACGCAGCGACCCAGAACTACCCGCTCTTCCTGTTCTCCGGTTTTCTGCCGTGGCTGCTGTTCCAGGATACCGTCCAGCGCTCCTCCGGCAGCCTGCTCGAACACGCTAACCTCATCACGAAAACGGTCTTCCCGTCCGAGGTCGTGCCGCTGTCGATCTTCCTCTCGTCTCTCGTGCACCACCTGATCGGACTAGCGCTCGTTGTGGCGGCAGTGGCCCTCTTCCTGAACCACTTTGGAGTGATGATCCTGTTCCTGCCGTTGTATATGGCACTGCTCGGTCTTTTTGCTGTCGGAATCGGATGGATTGTCGCGGCTCTCCAGGTCTACCTGCGCGACACGGCGCACGTGCTGTCTGTCGTGTTGACATTATGGTTCTGGCTGACACCGATCTTCATCACGGAATCACGGTACCCGCCGCCGGTGCGTTTCCTCCTCGCGATCAACCCGCTCGCGCATATTGTTCGAGCTTACCGGGAGCGCATTCTGACGTACCGCCTGCCGGATGTGGAAGAATTAGCAGTGGTGGCCGCGTTTTCCGCGATCACCTTCTTCGTCGGCGGCCTGTTCTTCCGGCACCTGAAGCGGGGTTTCGCCGACGTCTTGTAATTCAGGAGTCTCGCCCGTGTCTTTATCGCGACGTTCGTTTCTGCTCAGTTCCGCCGCGCCCGCGCTGGCCCAGAGAAAACCGCAGCCCGCCCGCCCGAACATCGTCCTGATCGTTGCCGACGATCTCGCTGCCTGGATGCTCGGCTGTTACGGCAACAAAGAGATACGCACGCCGAACATCGATCTTCTGGCGCGCAGCGGCACGCGTTTTCTGAACAACTTCGTTTGCACTCCGATCTGTTCGGCCAGCCGCGCCACGCTGTTCACGGGGCGCACGCCGCGACAGCACGGCATTCACGATTTTCTGACGGAGAAACCGATCGAGAAGCCCCCGCAGGGCCAGGCGGCCCCGCCTCCCTCATTCCGCGACGAGGTCATGATTTCCGACGTTCTCGCGGGGAATGGCTATCAGTGCGGCTACGCCGGCAAGTGGCACATGGGCGACGACCAGAAGCCGCAGCACGGCATCAAGCACTGGTACACCATGCTCGGAGGGTCCAGCCCATATCAGAACCCGCGGATGAGCTTAAACGGAGAAATCGTTCAGGAGCAGGGCTATCTGGCTGACCTGATCACGCGCAACGCTACCGGCTTCATCGAGCAGCAGTCGCCCGCGAATCCGTTCTTACTGGTCGCCAGCTACTTCAACCCGCACGTTCCGTACGACGGGCACCCGCCGAAGTACTACGACATTTACGCGAAGACTACATTTGAGACCGTGGGTTGGGAGCCACCGGCGCCAAATGCCCTCCGCGAAAAGGAATATCTCACCGACATCATCGGTAACCTGAGGAGGTGCGCGGCCGCGGTGACCGCTCTCGACGATCAGGTTGCCACGCTCATCTCCGCTCTCGACCGCAAGGGACTCCGCGACAACACGCTCGTCGTTTTCACTGGAGACAACGGCTTCCTCCTCGGGCGTCACGGTCTCTGGAGCAAGGGACACGCCTCCGACCCGATCAACATGTACGAGGAAGTCGTCCAGACGCCGATGATCTGGAACTGGCCAGGGAAGATTCCGGTGGAGGCCGTTCGCCCCGAGCTCGTCAGTTTCTATGACGTAATGCCGTCGGTGTGCGACGTCGCCGGCGTGGCCACTCCGGCCGGCCGCAATCTCTGTGGACGCAGCTACGCCCCGCTTGCCATGAACCGTCCGCTGCCACGGAAACAACCATGGCAAAACCTCGTGTTCGGCCATTTCCGAAACACAGAGATGGCACGGGACAAACGATTCAAGCTGGTCATCCGCGATGGCGGCGAGGGACCGGGCGAGTTGTACGACCTAGTGGCTGATCCGCGCGAGAAGGTCAACCGCTACAACGCGCAAGAGTTCGTTACGGTTCGCCATCGCCTGAGCGCCGAACTTGAGGTCTGGCGCAAGAAGTACGCCTGACGCGAGAATCGGACGCTCGTCAGTCTGTCCGCGAGTCGCGATAGAATTCCCCGAGGAACATGCCGAAATCCGCGACGGTTCTTCTGCTTTGCCTCGCCGGATGCGGCACGGCGCTGCTGTGCGCCGCCGCACTGTCGTTCGAGCGCGTCGAGATTGACGCCGCTCCGCCTCAAAACCCGTGGATCAAGGTTGCGGGCGACCTCGATGGCGACGGGAAAGCCGATGTTGTCATCGGCGGCAGCAAGGGTCCGCTGGTGTGGTACCGAAACCCGTCCTGGACCAAGTCTGTCATCGCGGCCGGGGGCTACGACTCAGTCGACGCGGAAGCGGCGGACATCGATGGCGATGGCGACCTCGATCTCGTCGTCGGCGGCCTCCTCTGGTACGAAAACCCTCGGCCGGCGGGCGATCCTGGAAAAAGTCCCTGGCGCGCGCATCGCATCGCCTCGCACCACACGCACGACGTCGAGGTTGCCGATCTCGATCGCGACGGAAAGCTAGACATCGTTGTCCGTGGCCAATCCGGCTTCGGCGCCAACGAGGGTCACCGCATCTTTGTTTTCCGCCAGAACGCGCGGGACTCTTGGGCCTCCCGCGAGATCGAATGCCCGCCCGGCGAGGGGCTCAAACTCGCGGATGTGGACGCCGACGGCGACGCCGACATCGTCGTCGCCGGGCGCTGGTTCGAGAACACCGGCGCCGCGTTGGCCGGTGGCTGGCACGAACGCATCTACACCAGCGCCTGGACTTACGAGGACAGCGCCGTCGCAACCGGCGACCTCAACGGCGACGGCCGCCTCGACATCCTGTTGACTCCGGCGGAATACAAGGGTGGTTCGTATCGTGTCGCCTGGTATGAGGCGCCTGCGAATCCGATGTCGGGCTCATGGGCCGAACACGTGGTCGCTGCGCCCGTGGAAACCGTTATCCACGCCGCCGCCATTGCCGACATGGATGGCGACAAAGCCCCGGACCTCGTCACAGCGGCCATGCACCAGGGCGCCGCGCCTCAGGAGGTCACGGTGTTTCTCAATCGGGGAAGCGGCCTTCGCTGGGAGAAGTCCGTGGTTTCCACCCGCGGCTCGCACAATATCCTGCTGGTGGACCTCGACGGCGACGGCCGCATCGACATCCTGGGCGCCAACCACGCCGGACCATACAGTCCGGTTGAGTGGTGGCGGAATACCTCGAGATTGACGCGCTGACGACCCCTGCCGCCACCCTCGCACAAACGTCTGAGCAAGTACTCTGAAGCGACCGCATACTCTAAACAGAATGCATTGACAGGAGGGGATGATTGTTAACGCGTTAAGAGTGTGTGGGGCGTTCGACTACCGATGGTCCGCAGATAGTCTCTGATTGCCAACGCTGCGCGCACATAGTGCTCGCGAGCCTCATCGTAAGCCTCTTGAGTGAGCATCGCTTGAGACTCTCCTCCCCGAGCGCGCTTGAGGTCGATGTACTCACCGAGCCGATCCGGGTCGAACTTACAGTCATTCACAACCGTACTCAACCTTTTTTCGTCAGCCGGGTGGCGAGTGTGCCAAGTCTGAACCTGAGAAACGAATCGAAAGCTTCGTACATGAACCGTATTCTACAGCCAGTATTAGACTGACTGCTCCTTACGGCCGCTTACAATAACTCCCGCAGGCTCCAGATCTGATCCGCGACCCCGCCTCCATCGCCGACGCGGCCCGAAACGTCCGGAGAACCCGCTGGAAGTTGCAGGACGTGCATATTCGCTCGAAAGCGGGCCCCCGAGGATCTCGGTCTGAAGATCGCAATATGCGTGCATTTCGAATAAGAATGAAGTATGCCGTCCCTTCAACTACGTGATGTGCCACCCGAGTTGTACCACCGAATCGCCGACCTGGCTCGCCGTGAACATCGGAGCCTCACGCAGCAAGCCGTCATCCTGCTCGCCCGCGCATTGGATGTTTCCGAGGATCCCGTCAGGCGTAGGCGGCGCCTGCTCGACGCTGTTTCTGGGCGGCCACTGGTCGCCAGCCTCGATGGGGTGCCTCCGCCGGAAGCGCTGGTGTGGGAGGACCGCAAAGGATGACAACGGTTTCGTGACAAGCGCCAAAAGCAAGTTCGTCAAGAATCTCTGGCACAGTCTTCCTCACCTGCCCTGTTCCCTCAAGCGGCGGTATTTCCTGAGGAGTTCGTAGAGGACGATGCCGCCGGCCGTTGCCACGTTCAGCGAGTGCTTGCGCCCGAGCATCGGGATGCGCACATGCGTGTCGCACAACGCGGATAATTCCGGCCGGATACCCTCTGTTTCGTGCCCGAACACCACGCACACGGGAAAGCGCGGCGCCCAATCGAAGAGATCCACCGCGTGCATGCTGGTTTCGATCGCGGCGATTTCGTAGCCGTCCGTCCGGAGCCGTTCCGCAAGCGAGACCGGTTCCCAGGAATGCTCCCAAGGCACCGTTTCCTCCGCGCCCAGAGCCGTTTTGCTGAGGGCCCTCTTCGGCGGGTGCGCGGTGATGCCCGAGAGGTAAAGCTTCTCCACCGCCGCCGCGTCCGCCGTCCGGAAAAATGCGCCCACGTTGTACATGCTGCGGATGTTGTCGAGCAGCACCGCCACGGGCATCCGGACGATGCCGTCATAGGGCTCCGCGGCCCCGGTGACCTGGAAAGGCAGGCGTTCCACGAACAGCTATCTTACCCGCCCCCGCTACCCACCGGCCGCTATGCCACAATTTCCCGTATGGTCTCTCTGGACGGCGAGAGTCTTTCCCTTGAGCAAGTCTCCGCGGTGGCAATGAAGAGTGAGCCTGTCTCACTCGCGGCCTCGTCGCTCGAGAAGATGCGTCGCTCGCGCGCTGTCGTCGAACACCTCGCCGAAGGCGAGGAGCCTGTCTATGGGGTCAACACGGGCGTCGGCCGTCTCGCGGACGTGCGCATCGCGAAGGAAGACCTCGAGCAGTTGCAGCGCAATATCGTTCGCTCCCACGCCTGCGGCGTCGGCGATCCGCTCAGTCGCGAAGAAGTGCGGGCAATGATGCTCATCCGGGCGAACGTGCTGGCGAAAGGTTTCTCTGGCATCCGTCCCGTTGTGGCCGAGCGGCTCTGCGACCTTCTGAACCATGACATCATCCCGGTGGTGCCGTCGCGAGGGAGCGTCGGCGCCAGCGGCGATCTCGCGCCCCTTGCCCACATGGCGCTCGTCCTCATCGGCGAAGGCGAGGCCGAATTCGAAGGCGCGCGGTGGCAGGGCGGGGAAGCGCTGCGGCGGGCGGGCTCCCCTCCGCTCACGCTCGCTTCCAAGGAAGGAGTTTCCCTGCTCAACGGGACCCAGGCGATGCTCGCTGTTGGCTGCCTTCAGCTTCACGCCGCGGAAATCCTGGCCGACGCCGCCGACCTCGCTTGCGCCATGACGATCGATGCGCTTCGAGGCACTCCCCGAGCTTTCGACCCGCGCCTTCAGCAGGTACGCCCGCACCCGGGCCAGCTTCGAAGCGCCGCCAACCTGGCTAGGCTCCTCGATGGGAGCGAGATCCGGGCCTCTCACATTTCATGCCGCCGCGTGCAGGATGCCTACTCGCTTCGCTGCGCGCCGCAGGTGCACGGCGCAGCCCGCGACGCGCTCTCGGAGGCGCGCCGGATCTTCGCCATCGAACTCAACTCGGCCACCGACAACCCGCTCGTTTTCGAGGACGAGATCCTCTCCGGGGGTAATTTTCACGGACAGCCGCTGGCGCTCGTGCTTGACTACATGGCCATCGCCATGACGGCCCTCGCCGGGATTTCTGAGCGCCGCATCGACCGCTTGGTAAATCCCGAGCGAAACGAAGGCCTGCCGCCGTTTCTCGCCGCCCACGCCGGGCTCGAGTCGGGCTTCATGATGGCTCAGGTGACCGCCGCCGCGCTGGCTGCTGAAAACCGCACACTCGCAGCCCCGGCGTCTCCGGGTTCCATCACCACCAGCGGCGACAAGGAGGATTTCGTCAGCATGGGCATGACCGCCGCGCTGAAGCTGAAACAGGTAGTCACGAATACCCGGACCGTGCTCGCCATCGAGATGATGACCGGCGCCCGCGCGCTCGACTGCCTTGCCCCGCTACGTTCCAGCCCGATGATCGAAAAGCTGCGGATGTGCCTCCGTGAGATCACCCCGCCTTATGAGACTGATCGCCCGCTGTCCGCCGACATTGAGCGCATCGCCCTCTGCATCTCCCATGGCGGCCCGTCGGATCTCCTGGCCTGATCCACGCGCGGAACCGGTCCCTTCTACGTGCTGTACACCTGGAACCGCGTCACCACCTCGTAGCCCATCTGCTTGTAGAGTGACAGTCCTTCGGCGGAGGATTGCAGGATCGTCCGTTCGAAGCCGGGCTCTTCCCTCACCTTTTTCAGTGCGTGACGCACCACCGCCTCGGCGTATCCCTTCCGCCCTTCTTCTGGCAGCGTCGCAACGCAGTACACGCCCACCGCCCCCGACACCGCCAGGGTCGCTGCCGCCGTCACCGGCCGCCCGTTCACGTACCCCACCCAGCCGGTGAATTGGTCGTTCCATAGGGGTTCCAGGTTGTACAACTCACGGCACCATTCGAACGGCATCCGAAACGCAGCGGCGTTGACGAAGCAGAAATCCAGCCGCTCGGGCTCTTTCTCGACCCGGCGGAAATCCAAATTCGGGAGCCTGCGCGATGGCGGCAGCAGCCGGTCCGCGGCCATCCCGGGGTTCTCGTAGGCAAGGCTGAGGCCGTGAGCTTGAAAGACCGCCCGCGACTTCTTTCGGATGGCCGCGGGAAGCTTGTGCTCCGCCGCCCAGAATGCCCATCGCAGCCCGCGGGCGGCATAGTGAACCGACGCCGTCAGGATTCTGCGCTCCAGCAGCCCGGCGCCTTCCGCCACCGGCTCGGAGAGAAACGCCCCGTTGAAGGTGTGAATGCTCGCGCCGCAGGATGCGATCGATACGCCCGGCATCTCCCTGACCTCGCCCGACGAACGCGCGCGTGCAAAGTGCCGGAAGAACTCCACCAGATTCTCCTCGACGCTTCCCGCCCGATCCATGGCGGCGCTCACATCAGTGTCAGCGGATCCACGTCGATCACCAAAGCCGTCGCGTTCCATTTCGACTCCAGCGCGAAGTCCCGGACTGTGCGCAGGGTTTCGTTGAGGACCTTCCGGTTCGCCGCTTTGATCAGAAGCTGGTACCGGTATTCGTTTCGCAGCCGGGCCACCGGCGCCTCAGCCGGGCCGAGAATGCGCAGACCTTCCGGCGGCGGGTCCAACAGACGCCCCAGTTCCCCGCTCATCCTCATCGCTTCTTCCTGCTTCTCGCTCCGCACAAGCAGGTTCGCCAGTGCGCTGAACGGAGGATAGCGCATCGACCGGCGGAACTGGATCTCCTTCTCATAGAACAGCCGGTAATCCTGCGCCGCCGCGAAACGGACGGCGTAGTGATCCGGGTTGATCGTCTGCACCAGCACGATGCCCGGCGTGTCGCCGCGCCCGGCGCGCCCGGCCACTTGCGTCAGTAATTGGAACGTCCGCTCCGCCGCCCGAAAGTCCGGCATCCCAAGGCCGATGTCCGCGTTCACCACCCCGACCAGCGTGACGTTCGGGATGTCGTGGCCCTTGGCGATCATTTGCGTTCCCACCAGAATGTCAAAGTTGCCGTCGCGGAACCCTTGCAGGATCGTTTCGAACTGACGCTTGCCACTGACCGTATCCCGGTCCATGCGGGCGATGCGCGCCCGCGGAAACGCGCGATGCAGTTCTTCCTCCACCCGCTCCGATCCCACGCCCAGGAAGTAGATGTGCTCGCTTTGGCATTTAGGACAGGCATTCGGCACTTTGATCGCGTAGTTACAGTAGTGGCACAGCATCCGCCGCTCCCGCCGGTGGAACGTCATCGTCACCGAGCAATTGACGCATTCCAGCCGTTCGCCGCACTTCCGGCAGGCCAGGAAACTCGAGAAGCCGCGGCGGTTCAGCAGCAGCATCGTCTGCTCGCCGTTTTCAAGCCGCTGCTGAACCTCTTCGACGAGGCGCCGCGAAAATGTGGACTGCGTGCGCGTCTCCAGAAACTCCAGGCGCATGTCGATCAGTTCCACCCGCGGCAGGGGCCGTTGCTCGATCCGTTCCGGCAATTCGAGCAGCGAGTATTTGCCGCGCTCGGTGTTGTATCGGCTCTCCAAGCTCGGCGTGGCCGAGCCGAGTATCACGCACGCTCCGGCGTTCTTCCCTCGCACCACCGCCACGTCCCGCCCGTTGTAGCGCGGCGCCTCTTCCTGCTTGTAGCTCTGGTCGTGCTCTTCATCCACCACGATCAGTCCTAGATTACGGACCGGAGCGAATACACCGGAGCGCGTTCCCACCACTACAGGCGCCGCGCCGGAGCGGATTCGCCGCCACTGCTCGGCCCGCTCCGCATCCGTGAACGCCGAATGCAGAATCGCCACCCGGTCGCCGAACCGGTGGAAGAACTGGCCGGCCATTGCGGGAGTGAGCGCGATTTCCGGCACCAGCAGCAGCGCGCCGCGGCCCAGCGCGAGCGCTGTGTCGATCGCCCTCAGATAGACCTCGGTCTTGCCCGAACCCGTGACACCTTGCAGGAGATACGTCCGGAACTCGCGCGCCTCGATGGATCGCCGCACCGCGTTGAAGGCCGCCTCCTGATGCGGATTGAGCACATGCGGCGGCCGTCCGGGTAGCGACGCCAGGGCGAGGGGCTCTGGCGTGAGTGATGCGAATCCCTTTCGCGCCAGCGACCGGGCGGCGCCGCTCGCATTTTTCACTGCCTCCTCGACTTCGCGGAGGTTGTGCGAACCCGGATGCAGTTCGAGATACGCCAGCAGCTCGCGCTCGGCTTTCGGGACCTTTGTCCCATCGGGATGACGAAGCAGCTCCAGGCGCAACTTTGGCGACGGCGCGCGCAACGGGTCGCGCTCGAAGCGCACTTCTTCGGCGTACACCAGGCCTTTGCGTTCGAGCGAGCGAAGCATCTTCTCCGCCAGAGGAACTTTCTTCCCGATCGAAGCTGCCGTCAGCGGACGCGCCTCGAGCACGCGCAGGACCTCTGTGGCAGGGTCGTCGGGAGAATCGTCGAGCAGAAGTTGCCGTGTTGCATCCCGGCCGGCGTCCGTCAGCGAGTACACCTTGCTGCTGCGGACCTCGGCGGCGAGCGGAGTCATGATGCGCAGCACCTCACCGAGCGGCGCGCAATAATACGCTCCGATCCAACGGCCGAGCGCCAGCAGCTCGTCGTCCAGCACCGGTTCGGAGTCGAGCAGCCGCAGCGCCCGGCGGACCTCCATCGCTGGCGGGCCGTCGTGGCAGCGCAATACCACCCCCGTCAGCTTCCGCGAGCCGAACGGTACGATCAGCCGGCAGCCCGGTTTGGTGCGATGGCGGAGAGTCTCCGGAAGTTCGTAGGTGAACGCCTGATCGAGCGGCACCGGCACGCTCACGTCGCAATATCGGTAATCTGCCTCGGGCATGGCCTTACTCATACTATCGTTTCTGGGTTTCACAGAACTCCGTGATCACCGCGTGCCTTGCGGCCCGCTATGAGCATCGCTATATTCGGGGTGTTGCTGTGTGTCTGGAGGAACTTGCGAAACATGACTGATGCGGCCGGAGACCGGCTCGACTCATGGAAAGAGATCGCCGCCTACCTCAAGAGGGGCACTCGGACCGTGCAGAGATGGGAAGCCGAGGAAGGACTGCCCGTCCGCCGGCTGCAGCACGATAAACTCGGTTCGGTTTACGCTTACAAGAAGGAGTTGGACGCCTGGTGGGCGAGCCGCAGACCCGCCGAAGAAAGGGAGTCCTTGGTGGGGGCCGAGAGCGGCGCATCGATCGCCGTGCTCCCCTTCACGGACATGAGCCAGGAGAAGGACCAGGGATACTTCTGCGAGGGTATGGCGGAAGAGATTATCAACGCCCTCGGACGTCCTAACGGGCTGCGGGTGGCTTCACGGATCTCTTCGTTTCAGTTTCGATCCTCGAGCGCCGGCACGCGCGAGATCGGCCGTAAGCTGCGGGTCGGCACGATTCTCGAAGGCGGCGTGAGAAAATCGGGCAACCGGCTGAGGATCACAGTTCAGCTTACCAATGCCGAGGACGGTTATCAGCTCTGGTCCGCACGCTACGACCGGGAAATGAGCGACGTGTTCGCGATCCAGGACGAGATTGCGGAGAACGTCGTCCAAGCCTTGAAAGTGACCCTCAGTCCCGGAGAAAGGGCCGCTCGCGAGAAGGCGCCCACCAGCGACGTCCAGGCGTACGACCTGTATCTGCGCGGGCGGCACTATTTCTATCACTACGGAACGCGGGACATCGAGTTCGCGCGAAACCTGTTCTCCCGCGCGATCGAACTGGACCCGCACTACGTGCTCGCCTGGGCGGGCCTGGCCGACTGCTGGTCGTACCTGTTCCTGTACGCCCAGCGCAGCGACGAGAACCGGCGGCAGGCGGAGGAAGCGAGCCGCAGGGCGGTGGAGCTGGACCCTGAGTCCGCGCAGGCGCAAGCGTCGAGGGCCGTGGCTCTGTCACTGAGTGAGCGAAACGAGGAAGCAGAAGCGGCATTCGAGAAGGCCATCCGGATGGATCCGGCCCTGTTCGAAGCCCACTACTTCTATGCGCGCCACTGTTTCGTTCACGGCCGGGTGGAGGAAGCAGTCGCACTGTACGAGCGGGCCATGCAGGTGCGTCCTGAGGACTACCAGGTCCCGCTGCTGATGGCGCAAATCTACGACGACCTCGGCCGCTGGGATGTCGCCGCCGAGACCCGCTGCCGCGGCGTGGAGAAGGCCGAAAAGCACCTGGAGTGGAACCCGGACGACGCGCGGGCGCTCTACATGGCGGCGAATGGGCTCGTTGCTCTGGGTGAGCGGGAACGAGGCCTGGAACTGGCCGAGCGCGCTCTGGCGATGCGGCCCGACGAGCCGATGACGTTGTACAACGTCGGCTGCATCTACTCACTGCTCGGGCGTGTCGAGCCCGCCGTCCATTGTCTGGAAAAGGCGGTCGGAAACGGGCTTGGGCAGAAGGGCTGGTTCGACCACGACAGCAACCTTGACCCGATCCGCACACACCCGCGTTTCGCCCGTCTGATGAAGAAACTGGCGTAAGCGTGGCCGCTCCTCCCTTTTGGTCGCAGGTTCGGAAAGTTGGTCGCGAGTCTAGACCGTGCCCCGCACCGCCCATGCACGTGCGGGAAGAGTGAAAGGCCGGTCATCCGCAGATAACGACAATCGTCGCTTCACCGCACCGCGCAACGCCTCCAAGCGATCGCGGCCGAGCGTGCGAGCGTACGCGCCGGCAGGACCCTGCCCAAGGAGGAACGCATCCCAGTAATCCGCGAAGGACTCGAACCGCATCGTGATGTCCAATGGCTGCTCGTGGACGCTCTTAAGGCCGCCCTGTTTCCATAGCTCCGAGAGTTCACTAGCGCGGCACAACGGCATGTGCTTTTCGTCAAACCTCTCGGCCCGCGCGTCTATGCTGACGGCGGCATCCCAGAAGAACCGGAGCATCCTCATCCCCGCACCGTAGTCCCAGACAGCGGCTGAGATTCGGCCCCCGGCTGTGGTTACACGACGCACCTCCCGGAGCGCCTTCTCCCGATCGGGAATGAAATTGAACACAAGCAAGGAAAGAGTGGCCGCAAAGGCTGCATCGGGGAACTGCAGCTGCTGAGCGTTGCCGACCTGAAATCTTACGCGGCCAGGGAATGGATTCCTGCTGTTTGCGTAGGCAACGTACGCCTCGGACGGATCGATGCCCAAGACGTGCGACCGCTCCTTGCGTTTCGCGATTGCGAAGGCCAACGATCCCGTGCCTGATCCAACGTCAAGTGCCCGTCCCTCGTCCGGAAGACCAGAAAAATCCACCAGTAAGGGCGCTACGAGGTGACTCCACCGCCCCATGAATCGTTCGTAGGCTTCGGCATCGCCGAACATATTTGGCCCTTCATCCCCGCCGGGGATCATCGGGACTGCAAGGATGCGGAGAGCGCCCCTCCGCGAAAGCATACGCCCAGTGTAGTTCACCCGCTGCCAGGATGAGCGAGTCAGCCCTGGCACTCACCCGCTAAAGATCGCCCGGTTCCCGCCGATTAACGTAAAGGGCGGGATGCCGCGCGAGTGAACCGTCAACTGTCACAGCAGGAGATCGACGCCGTCTTCGAGAACCTCGGCAAGGGCGAGGGCGGCCGGACAGGCGTGCTGAAGACGGCGCCGTTCGACTTTCGCCGGCCTGATCGCATTCCAAAATCGCAACTACGCGCCCTGCGGCTACTGCACGAAAATTTCGTCCGAAGCCTGGCTTCGAGCCTGTCCGCCTATCTGCGCACATACCTGACGGCGAATCTTGTCAGCGTGGAGCAATTGTCTTACGCGGAGTTCGTCGAGACACTTTCCTCCCCGACCTGTCTGGTAAGTTTAGGGCTGCGGCCCTACGACGGACATGCGGTGCTGGAACTCGGCCCTAGCCTGACCTTTCAGATACTGGAGGTCATTCTCGGGGGAAAGGGCAAGGGGCCGCCGGCGCAGCGGCGAGAGATCACCGAGATCGAACGAAGCCTGCTCGACGGTCTGCTTCACATCATCCTGAGTGAGTTGAAGCAGGCATGGGAGTCGGTCACGGCCATCGAGTTTACGGTGGAATCGCTGGAGACGGAGCCCCAGTTCCTGCAAGTGCCGGATCCGGGCGAGGCGTTTGTGGCGGTCACGATAGAGTTGAAGGTTGGCGAGGTGGCAGGCCTGATGAACCTGGCATTGCCGTCGCTGATCATCAAGATGATGCGGGCGAAGTTCGACCATCATGGGTCGCTGCGGAAGATGCAGTCAAGCGGGGAAGAGCAAGCGCGGATGCTGCGGCTGATGAAGCCGGCGAAGCTGTCTTTGGACGCACGGCTGCGTGGTCCTTCGATGCTGGTGCGGGATCTGTTGAGTCTGGCGGAGGGTGATGTCGTACCGCTTGACTATGCGGTTCAGCGTCCACTGGAGTTGCTGGTGAACGGCCGGCTGCGCTTTCGGGGTCAGCTCGTAAGCGCCGGGAACAAGAAGGCGTTTGTAATCGGCGGGCGCGAAGAGCAGCAGCGTTGAGATTCGGGTGTCTCCCTTGGGCTGGCGGCCGGCCGGCTGAGGTGTTTGAGAAGCCTGACGCAGGTGTCGGGACATACCACGCTCGCATCGCCGGTGGCCCGCATGCGTTCCAGGATGCCTTCCAGCAGATCCCAGCGTTCGTCTTCGTCGCCGGAGACCGAGGTACGGGCGACGCGGGCGTCGCGGACGCGGTCTAGGTGGGGTTCCAACCGGATCGGTTTGTCGTGCTGGATGGCGCTGAGGATTCTGCCGGCTTCCAGAGCGGGGCTGGTCGAGATGGCACGCTCCACGTTTCTCTCCCTCGCTCTTCCTTATCGGTACGGCGCGGGTGTTTTCGAGAAATTCTCGACTCGATAGAAGCCGGCCGCGGCCCGCCGATATGATTCCTTGGGGGTGACATATGATCCGGCTGACGCGGCTCAACCATCTGCCCCTTGTGCTCAACTCGGATCTCATCGAACACATTGAGGTGACGCCGGATACCGTTATCTCACTGACCACGGGACAGAAAATCATGGTTCTGGAGACGGCGGAGGAGGTGGTCGGGCGGGTCATCGAGTTCCGCCGAGCGATGTTCCACGGTCTGCTCGAATGCCCAGGGCGGCTGACGCCGGCGGGGGAGCCCGCGGGAGTGGAGGGATTCTGAGTACCAATGGCCGGCGTCGCAGAGGGAAAGTCCAAGCGCGGGCGAACGAAGCCGGACCTGGCTTCCTGGGGAGGTCTGTTGCTCGCTTCCACCGGGATCATCGGGGGGCTGCTGCTCGAAGGTGGCACGATTCAGGACATCTCGCAGGTGACGGCGGGAATGATCGTTCTGGGCGGCACGCTCGGCGCGGTAATGGTGACCACGCCGCTTTCCGTGTTGCTGAGTGCGGCGCGGAAACTGAAGCTCGTCTTCTTCGAACAGGCGCAGACGCCGGACGCCGTGATCGAGGAGATCATCACCTACGCCACCAAGGCCCGCAAGAACGGGATCGTTTCGCTCGAGCAGGAAGCCGAAGCGGTCCGCGACCCCTTTCTCAGGAAGGCGCTCAACCTGGCCGTGGACGGGATGGACCTCAAAGAGCTTCGCAAGATGATGGAGCTCGAGATCGGGCTGGAAGAGCAACGTGCCGAGGCTGAGGCCAAGGTCTATGAAGCGGCAGGGGGGTACGCTCCGACAATCGGCATTATCGGGGCGGTACTCGGTCTTATCCAGGTAATGAAGCATCTGGAGAACATCAACGAGGTGGGGAAGGGAATTGCGGTGGCCTTCGTGGCGACCGTTTATGGAGTAGGCTCCGCCAACATCTTTTTCATCCCTGCGGGGCACAAGATCCGGGCACGGATGCATGGCGTCCTCCAGACTAAGGAGCTGATGATCGAGGGCGTGACCGGCATCGTCGAGGGACTGAACCCGAAGCTGATTAGGATCAGGCTCGAAGCCTACACGCGGCGCGACGCAAAGACGAAGCCCGCCAAGGGGAGCAAAGAAGCAAAGCCGGCGGGCGAACCAGCCGCCATCAGTTCGTGATCGAAGAGACTGCACGTGGCGAGGAAGAAGCAAGCCCAGCACGACAACCACGACCGGTGGCTCGTTTCGTACGCGGATTTCATCACCCTTCTGTTCGCGTTCTTCGTAATGATGTTCGCCTCGTCGCAGACCGATAGGGGTAAGGCGCAGCAGGTCTCGGAGTCCGTTCGGAAGGCGCTCGAAGAGACTCACGCGGTGTCACGGATCGTGGCAATTCTCGGGGGCTCCGCTAAAGATGCGGGGAAGGGCGACTCGATGGCCGCCCCGAAGGACCCGGGGGCTCCGAACGAGACAGTCGTTGACCTTCTACCGTCGCTCGAGTTCTTGTCACGGGAGTTGTCTGCGGAGATCCGCGCGGGCAAGATGCAGATCAACCTGGAGCCGCGCGGACTTGTAGTCAGCCTGCCGCAGGCGACCTTCTTCCCGTCGGGCCAGGACACCATCGACCCGGCCACGTATGCAGTGATCGAAAAAGTGTCGGCGGCGATCCGCAAGATTCCGAACCCGGTTCGCCTGGAGGGACACACCGACTCAGTGCCCATCCACAACGTTCGCTTCCGGAGTAACTGGGAGCTGTCGGCGGCGCGCAGCATTGCGATGCTCGAACTGCTGGCGGTGCGCTACGAAATCCCGCGGGAACGGCTGGCGGTGGCCGGTTATGCAGACACAGTGCCTGCCGAGCCGAACGATTCCGAAGAAGGCCGGGCGCGGAACCGCAGGGTGGACATCGTCGTGCTTAGCCGAATCGGCCTAATGCGCGAGCCGGAGCCGGGGGCCCGGACGGAGCCGCCGCCATCCGCGAAGGGACCAAAGGGCGCCTGATTCGCTCCGGGGCTTGGTCCGAGGGCGGCAGTCCGATTGCAAGGGATCTACCGACGGTCCGGCTGTATCGGACTTTATCTATGCCGGTTTCTCACACCAGGTATTTCGGGACGATTGACTACAGGGACGAGTCGGTGGTCCGGTTTCCCCACGGTCTGCCGGGCTTCGCGGAGGAAACCCGATTTCTGCTGATCGACCAGCCCGTGAACGAGCCGCTGGTGTTTCTCCAGAGCCTCTCCCGGCCCGACCTGTGCTTTCTGGCGCTGCCGGTGCTTGCGGTCTGTCCGGGTTACCAGCTTTCGATTCCGGCTGAGGATCTAGCCACTCTCGGGCTCCCCGAACAGCCGCAGCCGGAGATTGGGGCGGAGTTGTCCTGCCTGGCGATCGTCTCGCTCGCCGAAGACCGGCCGCCCGTAGCCAACCTGCTGGCACCGGTGCTGATCCATTGGAAGAACCGGAGGGCGGTGCAGGCGATCCAGGCTGAATTCGGGTACTCGTATGAGCATCCGCTATTCGCGGAGGCTGCGCCGTGCTCGTGATCCGGAGGCGCGCCGGAGAGTCGATCCTGATTGGCGACGACATCAGGATCGAGATCATCGAAACGGGCGCCGCGCGGGTGAAGCTCGGAATTACCGCCCCGAGGGACGTCCCGGTGCTCCGCAACGAGATCCGGTTGGCGGGAGAGGCGAACCAGGCGGCGGCGCGGGAGGTGACCGCAGCGGCATTGAGCCGCCTGGTCGACAGGCTGCGGAGAACGTGAACCGCATACGACAAAATGCCGGCGAATGACACGATTTCGTCGCGGCGACCCGCTTCAGGCGGCAGCCCGCAATTGCCGCACGAAGCGCTCGAACTCCTGGCGGAGCGGCCGATATGAACACTGGCGGCCGAGAGATTCAGGCCGCTCCCGGCATGAAGCCGGGAACCTTCAAACAAACAAGGATGTGATTCAATGGCCGTCTCAATTCAAACCAACGTCAATTCCATCGTTGCCCAGGAGAACCTCCGGGTGAACGGTGAGTTCCAGAGCCGGACGATCCAGCGGTTGACCTCCGGCTTCCGCATCAATTCTTCGGGTGACGACGCCGCGGGCCTGGCGGTAGCCAACAAGTTCCGCAGCGATATCGCCGAACTGACACAGGGCGTGCGCAACGCCAACGACGCCATCAGCGTGCTGCAACTGGTGGATGGCGGGCTGAACAACGTCTCCAAGCTGCTGGACCGGCTGAAGACGTTGGCCAGCCAGTCGGCGTCGGGGACGTTCACCGGGAGCCGGACCACGTTGAACAACGAGTACCAGGCGCTGCTGACGGAAATCGACCGGCAGGCCTCGAACATCGGCTTGGTGGGCGGCGGGGCGAACAACAAAGTTCTCGACATCTACATCGGTGGCGGCAGTACGCAGGCCAACGCTCAGGTGAGCATCGACCTCAGCGGCACTGCCAACCAGACGGACTCCGCCGGCCTCGGCCTCGCCAATACTGCAATTTCGGGCGGCGGGACGGCGCTGACGGGCAACTCGGTCCGTCTCGACAACTCGGCGCTTTCGTTCCTCAACGGCAGCGACACGCAGGCGTTTACTTTCCGGATCTATAACGGCTCGGGTACGGAGAACGTGGTCGTGACGGTGGCCGGCTCCGCCTCTGGCATCAGCGGGACCGAAGTGCTGAACCAGTTGAACAGCGCCCTAAGCACGTACGGCATCTCGGCATCCACGGTAGGATCGGGTGCCGATGTCGGCGAGTTGCAGTTCGGCGGCTCGCGGGCTTTCTCGGTTTCGGTGGCTGCTCCGGCCGGCGCGGGCCAGGCAGCGGTGACGGCAGGCAGCACGGCCGTCAACACGGGCAACTACCATTACGATGTGGCAGCAGCCGATTTCGTTGCGGTTTCTGCCGGCTCGGAGGTTGTGACATTCGCCAACGCCAACGGCACCGCGAACGTGACCTTCTCCACCACTTCCGGCAACACGGTGGCGAACTCGATCGCGGCCATTAACGCGCAAACGGCGTCGCTCGGTATCTATGCGGTCGCCGATGCCGCGGGCACCGGGTTCTCGATCCAAAGCTCCAGCAGCTTCACCCTGGTGAAAACCCAGGCTGCGGGCACGGGCGTGGTGATCACGGGTGCGGTGGGCGCCAAGACGGTGACGGCGCCTGCGGCCGGCGCAAGCGCCACCGGCAATGCGCTGTCGGCGATCACGTCCCTGACGTCGGCGGTAACGACCCTCGGCCTGGTACAGGGCCGGGTGGGAACCGGCCAGAACAAGATGTTCTACGCGATCCAACTGGCCCAGTCGCAGATTTCCAGCTTCTCCGCTGCCGAGTCGCGCATTCGCGACGCGGACATCGCGGCGGAGGCGGCGAACCTGACCAAGGCTCAGGTGCTGGAGCAGGCGTCGCTGGCGGCGATGGCGCAAGCCAACTCCTCGCCGCAGGCGGTGCTGGCGCTGCTGAGGGCGTAGAGGCTCGCAGCTTGCAGCACGTAGCAAACGGCTCGCGGCCCGTGGAGACTGATTCACAGGCCGCGAGTGTCTGAGGCCAAAGATGAATTCGACTTCTGCCATCTTCAACGGCACCAGCCGGTACTCGGCGGACTTTCAGCAGATCATCGACCGCGCGGTGGCCATCGCCTCCCTGCCGATGATGCAGATGGAGAGCGCGAAGACGGCGCTCGACGATCAGGCCAAGGCCCTCGAGAGCCTCGACACACGTTTCGCGGCGGTCGATAGCGCTATCCGAAGTCTGGAGTCGGCCGCCGCGAACAACTCGTACGTGCTCTCGAACTCGGACGGCGGCGTGGTGGCGGCCAGCGTGTCGAGTGGGGCGCTGACTGGTGTTTACACGGTGGAGGTGGTCGAGGCCGGTTCGTACACGAGCTCTATGAGCAAGGACGGGCTGACGGCGGTCGCCGACCCGTCGGCGGAGAGTATCAGCCTGGCTTCGACGTTCACGCTGACGGTGGCCGGGGAGACGTATGAGATCACACCCTCTGGCGACACTCTCACGGCCCTGGCGGCGGCCATCAATGCGGAGACAGAGGCCAGTGTGGAAGCGACGATCGTCAACATAGGAGGCCCGTCGGCACCCGATTACCGGCTGTCGCTAAGGAGCGCCAGGCTCGGCGCGGTTTCCATACAGCTCAACGACGGGTCGGCCGATCTGGTGGACACGCTGGCGTCCGGAACGCCGGCGAGTTACCGCGTGAACGGGCAACCTTCCACGGCCGTCTCGACCGACTCGCGCTCGGTGACGGTGGCGCCAGGACTTACCGTCACACTGCTGAAGGCGGGCACGGCCAACCTGACGGTTTCGCGCAACACGGCCGGTATCAGCAACGCGCTGGCCTCGTTCGCCGGCGCCTACAACGCCGCCGTCGATGAAGTGGACCTTCACCGCGGCAAGGATGCCGGAGCGCTGAAGGGGAACAGTGTCCTGTTCACGCTGTCCCAGACCTTGCGGGAGATTGCGGGCTACTCAACGGGCACGGACGGTATTGCTTCGCTCACCTCGCTCGGGCTCGCTTTCGACGACCAGGGCAAGCTCTCGTTCGACGCGACCGCATTCTCGAACGCCGTCGCCGGGAATCTCAGCGGCCTGCTGTCGTTCCTCGGCAGTGCCTCAGAGAGCGGATTCCTGCAATCGGCCACCAGTGCGATGGACGCGGTCGTGGGTACAACCGATGGCATCGTTAAGGCAGCCATTGGCTCGCTTCAGACCCAGATTGCCGGACAGGCCGGCCGTATCTCCTCGGAGCAGGATCGGATCGACCAGATCGAGCAGGGCCTCCGGGAGAGGATGGCCGCCGCGGATGCGCTGATTGCCGCGCTCGAGCGGCAGGTCGGCTATTTCACCAGCCTGTTCGAATCGATGCGCCTGGCGCGGGAGAGCCGGAGGTGACGGAGGCCGGCGTAGTGGAGGCGCGGTTCCGGGAGGCCGTGGCCCGTGGGGACTGGGCGGAGGCGCGGAGATGCCTGCCGGAGTACGGACGGGAGATTGAAGAACGGCTTCGCAACCTCCCGCCCGGCGAGGATGCGGCGGCTTTGCTCGGGCGGGCGGTGAAGTTGCTGGAGCAGGTCCGCCGGGCGGCCGTCTCCGAGCGCGCACAAGCCGGCACGGAACTGGAGCGCCTGGCGGCGGCGGTCTCTTACCGGCGTGCCGGGCACGAAGGCTTTCGGGCGACACTCGAACTCGAAGGCTGAAACGCCCGTTTTCTGTCGCCGGCAATTTTCTGTCATTCCTTCCTTCAGATGGTTCCTTACTTTTCTGCGGGTTCGCAGTGGTCCGTTTCGTGCCTTGGATCTGGCGTGATGCTGGATCGTCTCGGCGGCCGCCTGGAACAGTACATGAACCTGTTGAGCGCGCGCCAGCGGCAGGTCGCCTCAAACATCGCCAACGCCGACACGCCGGGCTACAAGACCCGGGACATCAACTTTCAGGCAGAATTCCGAGACCTGATGGAGAACGGGTCCCCGCGCGCGGTGGAGGTAGCCGGCTTACAGGCGAAGAACGACGGCAACAACGTCAGTCTGGACCGCGAGGCGCGCCTGCTGGCGGAGAACGCGCTACGATTCAGCGTCGCGACGAGTCTTGCCCGCGCGGAGATCCGGGCTGTGAAGTCGGCGATTCAGGAAGGGAAAGGCGTATGAGCCTGTTCTCTCTGCTTTCAGTGAGCGCTTCGGGGATGGCGGCGCAGAGGACGCGCGCCGAACTGCTGGTGGAAAACCTGGCCAACGCGGAGACGACCCGCACTCCGGAAGGCGGCCCATACCGCCGGAAAGACGCGGTCTTTGCAGTCGACGGAGCGCCATCGCCATTCGCGTCGGTGTTCCAAAGCGTGTCGGGTGCGCCGGACGGAGTGAAGGTGGAGGAGATCGTTGTCGACACACGCGAGCCGGAGCGCCGGTATCTGCCAGGGCACCCGGACGCGGACGGCGAAGGTTATGTTGCCTTCCCACGGGTAAACGCCGCGGAGGACATGGTGGACCTGATGGGCGCGTCGCGCGGCTACCATGCCAACGTGTCCGCCATGTCGGCGGTGAAGGAAATGATCCATCGCTCTATCGATCTGCTGCGTTAACGGAGTAAGCGGAATGGTCAACTCGATTTCCCCGATCCGAAATGTGTCGTTGCCCGAGCTGGCGGCCCCACCCGGGAAGGAAGGTGCATCCGGCGCGTTTCGGAGCCTGCTGGAGGGAGCGATCGTGCCGGTGGAGAACGCGCGCGGACTGGCGGCCGATTCCGTGGAGAAGTTCCTAGCGGGCGAGGGCGAAGAACTTCATTCGACGGTACTGGCGGTGCAGAGGGCGGAAATGGCGCTCGACCTGTTCCTTCAAGTGCGCAACAAGGTGGTTCAGGCTTATCAGGAAATCATGAGGATGCAAGTCTGAGCCCCTCGGGGCCCGGCCGAACCCGATGTCGCAATGGAAAAAGATCCTGGCCTCGTTCTCGACGCGGCAGCGCGTCGCGATCCTGCTCGCGGTGGCAGTCGCCGGCGCGGGCCTGTGGGCGCTGACCCGATGGCGCCGGGAGACCGACTTCCGTCCTTTATATACGGCACTCGAGGCGGACGACGCTGCCGCGATGGTCTCAAGGCTGAAAGAAACCGGTGTCGAGTACCGCCTTTCCGAGGACGGGCGAACTATTCTGGCACCGTCGGCGAAAGTGGCCGAGGCACGCCTTTCGATGGCGGCAGCGGGCCTTCCCAAGACAGGGCGCATCGGCTTCGAGCTGTTTGACGGCACGAAATTCTTGGCGACCGAGTTCGCCGAGCACGTCAACTACGCGCGCGCCCTCGAGGGGGAACTGGAACGATCGGTGATGTACCTTGCGGCGGTGGAGCGCGCGCGCATTCACCTGACGTTCCCGAAAGACTCGGTGTTTCTGGAGGCGCGGCAGCCGGCCAAGGCGAGTGTGATCCTGAAAGTGCGGCCTGGAGCGCGCCTCACGCCGCAGAACGTCGTCGCGGTAAGCCACCTTGTGGCGAGCGCCGTCGAGGGATTGACGCCGGATGCGGTATCGGTGCTCGATATGCAGGGGAACCTGCTGAGCCGTCCCCGGAGGATGTTGACGGCTGACGGGATGGGGGCCTCGGACGGGATGCTCGAATTCCGGCAGAGCGTCGAAAAAGACCTGCTGGCGAAGATCCACGCGACGCTCGAACCGCTGGGCGGTCCGGAGAAGTTCCGCGCAAGCGTGTCAGTGGATTGCGACTTCTCGAGCGGCGAGCAGAGCGAAGAGACCTTCGACCCGGCGCGTTCGGTGATGGTGACTTCGCAGAAAACCGAGGACGTCAGCGGAGGCGCGGGTAGTTCTGGAGTCCCCGGTACGGCGTCGAACCTGCCTCGGCCGAGCTCGCGTCCGGGAAGCTCCCAAACCGGACTCACGCGCCGAACGGAGAACATCACCTACCAGTCGAGCCGCGTGGTGCGGAGGATGCGGCTGCCGCTCGGAAATACCCAGCGGATGTCGGTGGCGGTCATTGTCGATCAGGCTGTCCGATGGGAAGGAACGGGGGCGAAGGCGCGAAAGGTGATGGAACCCCCGACGCCGGAACGGATGAAGTCGATCCGCGATCTGGTGGCGGGAGCGATCGGCTTCAATGCCGCGCGCGGAGACCGGCTCATCGTGGAGAGCCTGCCATTCGAGTCGACGCTCCAACTGGAGCCTCCCGAGGGCGCCCCCGCGCCATCGCCCGCGTCCCCGCTGTCAGCGTGGCTGGAGATCCTTCGGAAAGCGGGCGCGGCGGCGATCCTGCTGCTGGCGCTGTCCGCCGCCGTGGTTCTGGCGCGGAGAAAGCGCCGGCGGAAGGTCCAGATTTCGTCACCCCGGGAGCTTTCCGCCACGCCGGGCGAGAAGCCGGACGGCAAGTCCATCGCCGGAGTGGTCGAAGAGGCGAAGCGGATCGAGCAAGCAAGCGGCGCGCTGCTGGAGTCGCCGCCCGCGCCGACCAAGAAGGCGGATCTGCTGGCGGGACGGCTCCGGGACGTCATCAAGGCGGATCCCAGCGGTCTGGCGCAGGTCATGCGCACCTGGCTCGCGGAAGAGGAGGAGTAGGCGCACCCGGCGATGATTCTCAACTCCCCCAAAGCGGCGCCGGGGATTCCGGGAGCGCAAAAAGCGGCCATTCTGCTAATGATGCTCGGCGAAGAGACGGGCGCCGAGCTGATGCGGCAGCTCAGCGAAGACGATGTCCAGTTGATCAGCCGCGAAGTCGCCCGGCTGGGAACCATCGCTCCCGACCAGGCAGAGGCGGTGCTGGATGAGTTCCACCAGATGGCGGTGGCTCGGGACTACGTCGTTAAGGGTGGGTTCGACCATGCGCGGCGGATGCTGGTCTCCGCGTTCGGTCCCGAGGCGGCAGAGAAGATCCTCTACCGTCTGACGCGGACACTCCACGCCGATATGACGGATTTCGCCGCGCTGCAAAAAGCCGATCCTCAGCAGCTCGCCAAGTTCGTGGCCAGCGAGCATCCTCAAACCGTGGCGCTGATCGTTTCCCAGCTCAGCTCGACGCAGGCGGCCTCATTGTTGATGTCGCTGCCCCCTGAGATGCGGTCGGACGTGACGCTGCGCATGGCGAGCCTCGACCAGATCTCGCCCGAGATCATCAACAAGATCGCAGGGATCGTGCACCAGCGGCTGAAAGGGCTCGGACAAATCAGCCGGCAATCCTACGGCGGTGTGCGCGCGGTGGCTGAACTGCTAAACCGGCTGGATTCGAGCGTCACCAAGGAGATTCTTGAGAGCATCCATCAGCAGGATTCCGAGATGACGGAGAAGATCCGTCACCTGATGTTCGTGTTCGAGGACCTGCTGCTGCTCGATCAGAGCGGGGTGAAAGAGATCCTGGCGAAGGTCGACCGCAAACTGCTGACGATGGCGCTCAAAGGCACCAGCGAATCGCTTCGAAACCACGTGGTCCAATGTATGTCGCAGCGCGGGCGGGAAATGCTTCTGGAGGACATGGACGCCCTGGGGCCGGTCAAGATCAAAGAAGTGGAGGCTGCGCAGCAGGCCATCATCGCGGTGGTCCGGCAACTGGAGAGCGAGGGCGTGCTGAGTTTGAAGGAAACGGCCGGCGAGCAGTATGTCGTCTAGGATCCTGCGGGAACCGGGACCCGGCCGAGCCGAGCCGGTCGTGTGGCCGAGCCTCACGGCGCCCCAGCCGGCGCCAACCCCCGAACCAAGCACCGAAAAGGCGCCCGATCCGGCCGAGGAGCTGGATCGCCGGCTCCAGGAAGCGCATCGGTCAGGCTATCGCGAAGGCGAGGCAGCCGGGCGGGCCCAGCTTGCACCGGTGCTGGAGCAACTCGCCGGTAGCATCGAGTCGCTCGCTTCCCTGCGCCCGCTGCTGCGTAAGAAGGCCGAGTCGGACACGGTGCAGCTGGCACTGGCGGTCGCGCGACGGATTCTCCGCCGCGAGTTGACGGTCGATCCCGAGGCGCTGGAGGGCCTCGTTCGAGCCGCATTCGAGAAGCTCCAAGGACAGGAGATCTGCCGCGTGCGTCTGTGGCCGGGTCACGAAACCGTGGTGCGGGAGTGGCTCGATCGGCTGGGTGCGCCGCAGACCATCGAGATCATCGCGGACCGTTCCCGCCATCCAGGCGACGTGGTATTTGAGACCGCGCGCGGTGCGCTCGACGCCTCGGTGGAGAGCCAGCTTGCAGAGATCGAGTACGGCTTGGCGGACCGCCTGCGGAGGAGAACGTGAGTGTGCCGGCACAGATCGACCTGAGCCCGTACCTGCGGGACGTCGATCACGTCGAACCCCTGCGCTGGTGCGGGGAGGTGGTGGAACTCGTCGGGCTCCTGGTCGTCTCGCGCGGTCCGGTTGCGGCTGTGGGGGATCTCTGTGAGATCCGGACGGTATCCGGGAGCAGAATACGGACGCAGGTGATCGGTTTCCGTGACGGGCACGTTCTGTCAATGCCGCTCGAAGAGACCGGCGGCCTGCAACTCGGGGACCCGGTGGTCGCTCGCGGCGGCGAGGCGAGCGTAGGCGTCGGTCAGGGCCTTCTCGGACGGGTACTTGACGGATTCGGGCGCCCCATGGACGGCGGAGGCGAGGTGGACGCCGAGGCCGAGTACGGGCTTTACGCCCAGCCGCCCAATGCGCTCGAGCGCGAGCACATCGACCAGCCGCTGGTGACCGGCATTCGCACAATCGACAGCCTGCTCACGTGCGGCAAGGGCCAACGCATCGGGATCTTCGGAGGCAGCGGCGTGGGGAAGAGCACGCTGCTGGGGACGATGTCCCGGCATAACTTCGCCGAAGTGAGCGTGATCGCACTGATCGGCGAGCGCAACCGCGAAGTAAGAGCGTTTTTGGAACATGAACTGGGCGAGGAGGGACGGCGGCGGTCGGTCGTAGTGGTGGCTACCAGCGACCAGCCGGCGCCGTTGCGCGTGCGCGCCTGCTTTGTGGCGCTGGCGGTCTCCGAATACTTTCGCGATCGGGGCGCCGACGTGCTGCTGGTGATGGACTCGGTGACCCGGCTGGCGATGGCGCAGCGCGAGATCGGCCTCGCCGCGGGTGAGCCGCCGAGCCAAAAAGGCTACACGCCCTCCGTCTTCAACTTGCTGCCGAAGATCTTCGAGCGCGCCGGGAGGTTCCGGCGTGGATCGATCACCGGGTTCTTCACGGTGCTGGTGGAAGGCGACGACTTCAACGAACCGCTCTGCGACGCCGTGCGCGCCACCCTCGATGGCCACATCGTATTGTCGCGTCAGCTCGGCACTGCCGGGCACTACCCGGCAATCGAGGTGCTGAACTCGGTCAGCCGGCTCACATCGAGCATCACCAGCCGCGAGCACGCTGAGTGGGCCCGCAAAGTCCGGGAAGCCATGGCCGCCTACCAGCAGGCCGAGGATTTGATCCAGCTCGGTGCCTATGTGGGGGGAACCAATCCGAAACTCGACACGATCCTCGAAATGCGGGAGGAACTCATGGAGTTTCTGAGGCAGGACGCCTCGGTGAAGACTCCGGCAAGTGAGACGCTCGCGCGGCTCGAGGCCTTGGCCTCGAAGCTGCCCTGATCCGGCGAGGAGCGCATGAAGGCGTTTTATTTCCGGCTTGAGAGGGTGCTCGAATGGCGGCGAACGGAATTCGAGCTCGCGGAGCACAGGCTGCGCGAGGCCGCCGCGGCCCTCGGCCGCCTGGACGAGGAAAGCCGGCGTCTCTCGGCCGGAAGAGAGGCCGCCGAGCGCGCCCTGCGGACGGCGGACTCTGTGGACGGCGCCGATCTCGGTGCCCATTCCAGCTATCTGCGGCGGCTGCGCCGGCACGCCGACGCGCTGGCCGCGCACCGCGTCCAGCTCGACCGGGAGTTGGCGGCGCGGCAGCAGCGTCTGATTGAGGCGCGGCGCCAGCTGCGGATCATCGAGAAGTACCGCGAGCGGCGATTGGTTGCCTGGCAAGCCCAACTCGGCCGCGAGATCGAAGCGTTCGCCGGTGAATCGTACCTCGCGCGCTGGAATTCCCGCCAATCCGGCCGCAAAATTCCACCAGCAGGCCGATAAGGCCTGTGTGAGCGAATTCCTTCGAAACGCCGAGAGCATTCTGGACGGAGCCGCGGCCGCGCTGGCATCTGGAGGGCAGCCTTCCGAGATGGTGATTCTGGTGGGCCGCGACGGTGTCATACGGATCGTCGCGGAGCCGGACTGGCCGCTCGACGCGCTCGAAGCCTACCACAGCGCCCGCATGGCTTACCGCGTCTCGGGTCGTGACGGGCGGGTGCGCGTGGAGGGCCGATGCGGTGGGGCGTCCTGCATGATTGTCGCGGACCCTCCGGCCTCGGTGGCGCGACGGTTGCTCGCCGGTCACGCCTGGGCGCCGAACGTGCCGTTGGCGTGTCTTCCGCCCGCCGCCTCCTGATTTCTTTCAACTTTTCCCGTCGATTTCCGATAAGTCCTGACGAGGCCCTGCGCCGAGGCCCGCTTTCCGCCACGAAACGGACGGCTCCAGGACCCTCGAGGAGCATGGTATGGACATCACTCCGATGCACCGGCCAGGAAGCGCCCTCTCGCCGGCTCCGGCGCCGGTACCGGCGGAAACGGCCGTCGAGAATCGCGAGATCATTCAGGCGGTGAAAGCCCTCAACGCCGCCGAACTGTTCGGACAGAACAGCGAACTGACGTTCCTGCTCGACCGCCGGACCCAGAGGCCCGTCATCCGTCTTGTCGACCGTAAGACCAAAGACGTAATCCGCCAGATTCCGCCGGAGCACGTTCTTCGCATGGCGCGGGATCTTGCGCATGCGGAGTAACGTGCCTGCAAACAGCGCTTGAGAAGTCGTGTTTCCGGCCGATAAGTGCACTGGAGGGAACACGATGCCCGCGAGCGCCCATGACGCCTACCTCGAAAGCACGATCCTGAGCGCGGACCCGGTGGAACTCGTCCGCATCCTGTATCGCACCGCACTCGATGCGGTTCGGGAGGCAAGGGTTCACCTTGCGAGCGGGGATATCACGGCCCGAGGGAAAACGGTCTCTCGCGCGCTCGACGTCATCAACGAGCTGAATGGATCGCTCGACCACCAGACCGGCGGCGCGCTCAGCCGGCAGCTCAGCGAGCTGTACGACTACATGCAGAGGCGACTGATCGAAGCGAACTACCGGCAGGAGACAGAGGCTCTTGACGAGGTGTCGGCGCTGCTCGCTACGCTGCTCGAAGCGTGGCAGGCTGTCGGGACCTCCGCGCAGCCCGAGGAGTCGCGATTTGAAGCGGACCTGAGGCAGATGGCTTCTCTGCCGGAGTTCCAGGCCGAGATGGAATACGCGCCGCAGGCCTGGAGCGCGTAGCAGCCCCAAGTGGCGTGGCGCCGGCGGGGTCAGTCCTTTCGAAGCCCGCTGGCGACAATCCTGGCCAACCCGAGGCCGCCCTGGGCCGCCAGGGACTGCGCGAACTGTTCCTCGGCAAGCTCCATCGCCGACGACGAGGTCGAGTCGTCGTCAGTCCCAAGCCATCCGGGGCCGGCCTCGCGCATCGACTTCAATAGTTGAGCGATCAGCAGCGCCTCGAACTGTCGGGCAGCGTCTTCGATCCGTTCAGGTCGGCTGTCACCCTCCGGCGGGGCGTTGGGCGAAGGGCGGATGCCGCCGACGGTCATCAGATGACCTCCAGCTCCGCTTCGAGCGCGCCCGCGCCGCGAAGACTTTGCAGGATGGCGATAATGTCGCGCGGCGTGGAACCGATTGACGAAAGCGCCCGGACGAGTTCCTCGACAGTTGCACCCTGCTTGAGCACGAGGTTCCGGGCTTTCTCCTCCTTGACCCCGACGCCGACCTGCGGGACTACTTCGGTGGTTCCGGAGGAGAGAGGTGCGGGCTGGGACACCGCGAAGCTGGTCTCGATTTCGATGGTGAGGTTGCCGTGCATGATGGCGACCGGAGAAATCCGGACTTCCTTGCCCATCACGATCGTGCCCGTGCGTTCATTGACGACGACCCGCGATGGCCGGTCGGCCTCGACGCTCAGCCGCTCCAGTTCGGCGACGAATTCCGTGGGGCGCGCGGCATAGTCGGCCGGGATCTCCACCCGGATCAGCGCTGCGTTCTCGGCCTGCGCTGTCGGCTTGGCGGCGCTCCCGAAACTCTTGTTCACGGCGGCGGCCACACGCGCGGCGGTCGTGAAATCGGGCTGGCGCAACTGGAGACGGACACTTCCCTTGGGCGCCAGCGACGGTGCCGCCCGCTCGACGATCGCTCCGTTTGGGACCCGGCCGACGGTCGGGTGGTTCAAGGTCTGGTTC
Source organism: Bryobacteraceae bacterium (assembly GCA_035455185.1). Taxonomy (GTDB): domain Bacteria; phylum Acidobacteriota; class Terriglobia; order Bryobacterales; family Bryobacteraceae; genus JAEHDI01. The sequence goes on from DATIFQ010000401.1 coordinate 36,920, forward strand.
GTACCCTGGCGTCCGGCCACAAAACCGCCGGTCACCACCGGTCCCTGCGCGACCGCGTAGACTTGGCCGTCCACTCCGCGGAGGCTTGTCAGCAGCAGGAGCCCACCCTGGAGGTTCGACGCGTCGCCGATGGCGGCAGCAGTAATGTCGATCCGTGTGCCGGTCTGGGCGAACGCCGGCAGCGTAGCCGTGACCATGACGGCGGCCACGTTATTGACGCGGATCGCTTCCGGCGACACCGACACCCCCATGCGCTCGAGCACGTTGGTCAAACTTTGCGCGGAGAATACGGTCTGGCGGCGGTCGCCCGTGCCGGCGAGGCCGACTACAAGCCCGTACCCCATCAATTGGTTGTCGCGCACGCCCTCAAGCGTGGCCAGCTCCTTGAGACGTGTTTCGCCGGGACCTGCGCCGAGCATACCCGCCAGGAGCCAGGCCGAGATTCCGAACAGTCGCCTCATCACGGCAGCAACCCCAGCAACAGCCTGTACAGGAAGAACGGGCGCCGCACGGCGTCGCCGACGACGCCCTTGCCGTTGATGCGGACCTCGAGTTGCGAGATCCGGTCGGACCGGACGATGTTACCGGGGTTCAGATCCTCCGGGCGTACCACTCCGCGCACTGTGACGGTCTGCTGTTCGGAGTTCACCTGGAGGTCCTTCGTGCCTGCGACGACGAGCAGTCCGTTCGGCAGCACGTGTGTGACGCGCGCCGCCAGCGTCGTGCTGAGAAGTGTCTCGCGGCTGGTCGAGCCTTCGCCGCTCAACTGCGACTCGCCGTCCAGGTTCGTCAGGTTCGCCAGCGGACCGGCCGCTCGCGTGATTCCGCCGAGCGCGCTGATCGAATTGCGATTGCTCGATACGCGCGCCGATTTCGTGGAGCCCTTGGCCACCGCTGAGGCGCGCTCCATTACGAGAATGGTCACGACGTCATCCACCGCTCCCGCCCGGACGTCCCGCGCCGGGTCCGCCAGTTTCGCGGAAGAAGACCAGACCGATCCTGGCGAGGCGCTCTGTCTCCCCGGTCCGTCGCGTGCCATCGCCTCTTCCACGTAGCGGTCGAGCGGTGATGGCGCGGGGCTTCGGTCTTTCTTTGCGGGGAGAGCGGGAAGCGCCACCGCGGCGAGCACCAGCAGACAAAAGCAGTTCCTCCGGATCATCGCGTCGGCTTCCTTTCGTCCCCTGCGGCAACGAGCCCACGGCCGATCACTCTGGCACGGAATCGGCGGCCGCTTTCCGGATTGCGGACCAGAACCGTATCACCCTTCCGTCCGGAGGTCTCAGCCCGGCCGTGGATCTCAATCCGCGCGGCGCCGCTGGCGGCCTCGACACGGACCATCTCGCCCCCGGCGACCTCTCTCGGCGCCTCGAGCGCTCCGAGAGGCACCGGTTGTCCGGCGGCGATCCGCCGCCGCGGTGTACGTCCAACCGCCTGTTCCGGCTGTGCCGCGTAGATCGCCGGCCGTGGATCGGCGGAATAGGTCTCCTGCTTCACCTGCGCCGCGCCGATGGGACGTCCGACAGGCAGATCCTCGGTGGCAATCAGCCGTTTTGCGGGAATGGAAATACGCACCCGCGCCCAGATCCGGAAGCGGCGCTTGCCGTCGTGGAGCACCGAGCCGCGCCAGACGGCCGGCGTCTCGGGGTCGGAGGACCTCGACAGGCCCGAGACCGGGAACTCGACCTCCCCCTTCGGCGCCGGATAGCGGCTGAAGTCGACCAGTTCGATCTTCGCCTCCGGGCGCCCCAGTGCCCTGGTCATCGCGTCGAGGAGGCGGTCGCTTCGGAGCGGTTCGAGTAGACGTTCGATGCAGATCTCTTTCGAGGGATCGACATCGACGGAGTGACGCCGGCCGAGGCGGGCCAGTTCCGCACGGCGCAGGATCCGCCTAGCCCCGGGCGCCGGCGCGAATCCGAGCGGCGTCTCCGCGGGGAGACGCGCGAAGGCCGGCTCGGCCCCGGCCAGGTCAGCGGCGACAATTTGCTCGCCTTCGACCGCGAGACATCCTGAAACCAGTAAGGCGGCGAGCAGCGTCATCTGGTGAGGTTGTTGATCTGCTGGTACATGTCGTCCGCCGCCTTCACGACTTTCGAGTTCGCTTCATAGGCGCGCTGGCTGACGATCAGGTTGATGAATTCCTCCACCACCGAGACGTTGGACTGCTCGAGATAGCCCTGGAGCAAAGTGCCGATGCCCTCCTGGCCGCCCGGATTGCCGATCGTCGGATCTCCCGAGGCGTCCGTCGGCAGATAGAGGTTTTTCCCGATGCTGTTGAGCCCGGCGGGGTTCTGGAAGTTCGCAAGCTGGATCTGCCCGGCAAGCTGGATCGCCGTCTGGCCGGGTTGCGTGAAGCTGACCGTGCCGTCTGGCGCGATGCTGATCGCCTGCGCGTCCGGCGGAATCGTGATCTGCGGCTCGAGCGGGTCGCCGTCCGCCGTCACGAGATTTCCGTCGCGGTCCAGGTGGAACGAGCCGGCCCGCGTGTACGCGATTTCACCAGAGGGAAGGCGCACCTGGAAGAAGCCGCGGCCCTGGACCACTACATCGAGTGGATTCTCCGTGGCCGAGAAATTCCCCTGAGAAAAAAGGATCTCGTTGGATGCAGCTCGCGTGCCGAGCCCGAGCTGAAGACCAGTCGGCACCACCGTCTGCTGGCCCGCCGAGGCGCCCGGTGTCACCAGGTTCTGATAGAGCAGATCCTGAAACTGCGCCCGCCGTACCTTGTAGCCGATGGTGTTGGCGTTCGCCAGATTGTGCGCGATGTTGTCCACGTTCAACTGCTGCGCCGTCATGCCGCTGGCGGCGCTGAATAGCGCTCGAATCATGATTTGTTCTCCTCTCCTCCCGGGCCGCGTCAGGAGCCGACGCGGGCGACCTCCTCCACCACCTTGCGATTCATCTCCCCGCCAATCGAGACCGCCTTCTGGAGCATCTCGAACTGCCTCATCACGCCGATCAGGCGCACGGCGCCCTCGGCGCCGGTGACGTTCGATCCCTCGAGCTTGCCCTGGTGCACGGCCGCCCCCGTGGCGGCAACGGGTTGCGCCCGCGGATCGTCGGCGCGGAAGTAGGCGCGGCCCTGTTTTGCCAGCGCTCCTGTGTCGGTGAAGTCGACGAGTTCCAACTGCCCTAGCACCTGGCCGTCCTGCGTCACCACGCCGTCGGGCGCAACCTCGATCGGACTCTGTGACGAAGCCCGCAGCGTCCCGCTACCCACCGCTCGCACCGGATAGCCCTCAGCGGTCGACAGTACGCCTGTGGCCGACAACTGAAAGCCGCCGTTGCGCGTGTACAGCCGCCCAGCCGGGCCGTTTACCGCGAAAAAGCCTCGGCCCGAGATCGCAACGTGAAAGGGGTTGCCGGTCGGGTGCAGCACGCCCTGGGTAAAGTCCGTCCAATGGCGTTCGATCACCGGCAGCGTCTGTGTTATGCCGCCTCCCGCCGGGTCGAGAGACTCCGGCGAAACGTAGAGACCATAGAACTCGCGGTCGGTCTTAAAGCCGTCGGTCGAGACGTTAGCCAGGTTGTTGGCCAGCATCTCGAGCGATTCCATCCGCGCCCGCAGGCCGCTGGCGCCCGAAATCGTGAGTGGGTCCATGACGCGCTCCGCCGCGGTGTCGTGCAATTGCGGGACCGAAGGCGCCGGAGCCGGCAAATGTCCTCAAATGTTCGTGGAAGCCGCCGATGAAGGAAAAGGGAGGAGCATGCCTACGAGCCAATTTCTTGCCTCTTCCCGCCAGGCGGCAAGTTCTTAGCGGTAAGTGTCCCGCTAACCCGTTGAAATCCCGGCTTCCGAATCTGGCTTTTCATCTGCTTCTACCGGCGCGTGACCGTTTCGTGCTTCCCTCTGCCGCTCGCCGGGACGATTCTGGATGTGCCCGCCGCAGTGGAGGGAACCGCCACCGTGACGCCGCAAGGTGCCAACTGGATCGACCCGGACCCCGCCGCCGGTGCTGCTTTCGGGCAGCTTCTTGGAACAGTGCTTGAGACTTTGAGCGAGGAGGGGATCGGAACCGGAACCGGAACCGGGCCGTCCATCGGGCGCCCGCCCATTCCGATGCGGACCGAAACCGTACCGGAGCCAGCCGAATCCGGCGACGCCAAGCCGGAGACGCCGGAGACGGATCCCGACCCCGCCATCGCAGTGGCCGTCCCGGTTTCGGGCGTGCTGCCGTTCGCCGAACCGCCACTCGACGCACAACCAACGGTCCAGCCTTCCCGGCTGGCCCCCGAGAAGCCGGCTTCCGATTCCTGGCCGTTCGACGTGGCACATCGTGTCTCTCTCCCGGACGCTGCGGCAGGCGACGAGTCCTCGGACCTGCCGCCCGCGTCTTCCGGCACACGAGACGTGCCGGCGTTCAGCCCGGCCTTCACTGAGGACCCCGGAAACGCGGATGTCCCCGAAACGGCTGGCGTGGCTTCCCTGCCGACAGTCCGTCCCCCTGCCTCCTCCGGGCCGTTGAACGTTGAACCGCCGGTGGAATGGCCGCCACAGAAGGACCGTCCGCCGGAGTCATCGGTTCCTCCGATCGTCACGGCGCCTGCGGTTTCGTTTGATTCCCAGCCGCCGACCGAAACCGGACGGACCGCGGCCCAGCGGCCGGCATCGCGTCCAATGATAACGGTGCGGACAGCGCCGGCCGAGGAGCCGCCGGTGGCGGATGCGAAACCTGCCTTCTCCATGCGCATCGTGGGAGCGGATCGCGATCAAACGGCGGACACGGAGGCGCTACTTGCACCCCCGGAACAGCCGGCCGGCGCGAAACTCCGCCGCGCAACCCAAGTGGATACGCTCACGCTCTTACCGGAGGACCCGATTGCCATCGCGGCAGCGCCGGCGGCGAGACCCGGCCGACCTGTCCAGGCGGAAACGGTGCGGGCTGATCAGCCGGAGGCTGAAATCGACAGAACGGAGCCGCCGGAGGTGGCGGTGCGGCGGATGCCCGAGACATACCGAGGAGCAGCCGCGCGACAAATCTCGTTGCGTGTGGCCGAAGGCGGGGAAGAGCGGGTCGAAGTGCGCGTCGCGGAGCAGTCCGGAGAATTGCGGGTCGACGTGCGCGCCCGGAATGAAGGACTGGCCGGCCGTCTGCGCGACGGTCTTCCCGAATTGGTCGGGCGGCTGCAGGAAAACGGGCTCGAGGCCGAGGTCTGGCGGCCCTCCGGGATCGATGCGTCGAAGACCCCTGCACGACGGGACGAGCTGCCGGTGGCAAGCCAGGAGAGGAATCCCGGCGGCGAGCGCGGCTCGGGCTGGCAGCAAGGAGAGGAAGGCGGCCGCCGGCGCCATCAGCAGGACGGCCAGAGCCAGAGTGAGGTCTTCGATCCGTACTTCCAACTACGGAATGAGAACGGACAGGAATAAAGCGCAATGACAATTTCGAGCGATCCGAACATTCGTACGGCCGCCGATTCCGGCGCAACCGGAGACGGCTCGGCTTCGGCGGACAACAAGGACGTCAGCCAGGTCGCCACCAAGGACGCCTTCCTGCGTCTGCTGGTGGCGCAGATCCGAAACCAGAACCCGTTGAACCCTGCCGACGGTGTCCAGTTTCTGACGCAGCTCGCCCAGTTCAGTGAGTTGGAACAGATGATCACGATGCGGCAGGAAGTGGAAGGGCTGCGCGACGACATTCAGGCGGCGCTCAACCCGGCCGCGGACACGCCGGCCAGCACCCCGGCGTAGAGAACAAAAGGAGATCAGATGGCATTCACGGCATTCTCGACGGCGCTCTCTTCGCTGAGTGCGCACGCGACGGCAGTCGACGTCGTCGGCAACAACCTGGCGAACCTGAGTACGCCGGGCTTCAAGGCGAGCACGGTGGTCTTCCACGACCTCGTAACGCAGGCGCTCGGTCTGGGTGAGACTCAGGTCGGTTTGGGTACCGGGCGGCCGCTGACCATCCGTCAGTTCTCACAAGGCGCGCTTCAATCGAGCGGCGGAAATCTAGACGCGGCGATTCAGGGAGACGGTTTCTTCATTGTCCGCGACTATACTGGAGCGACGCTGCTCACACGGGCGGGCAATTTCCGGGTGGACGAGGAAGGCAACCTGTTGACCGCGACCGGCGACCAGGTGCAGGGATGGACCGAGAGCGGCGGCGTGGTGGACACGAACGCTCCGATCGGAACTATCGTCGTACCGGTCGGCTCGTTGCGCGCGCCGTCCGCTACCACCGAGTTCTCCCTCAACCTGAATCTGAACGCGAGTGCGGTCGTCGGCGAACCGTCGGCATCCTTCTCGACTCCCATTGAGGTCGTGGACTCGATCGGTGCTACCCACGTGGTAACGGTGAACTTCACCAAGACGGCTGCCAACACGTGGGACTACGAGGTGACAATCCCGGGCGGCGAAGTGACCGCAGGAACGCCGGGGACTCCCTACTCGCTCGGCACAGAAACCCTCACTTTCGACGATCACGGCCTGCTGGCGACTCCGGCCGCGCCGGCCACAATCGCTGTCCCGGTGGCCGGCCTCGCCAGCGGAGCCGCCGATCTCGCCATCGACTGGGATCTGTATGACCCCGACGGCACGTCGCGGCTCACGCAATACTCGCAGACCTCCGCGGTGGCGGCCGTGTCGCAGGACGGCGCGCCGGCGGCGCAACTGGTCAAGGTCGGCCTTGGCGCCGGCGGCACAATCATGGCGCAGTACTCCAACGGCGAACAGAAGGTCGTCGGCCAAATCGCGCTGGCGGCCGTGCGCAATCCGGATTCGCTGATCGCGGTCGGAAACAACAATTACATCCAGACGGCGCGTACCGCGTCTCCGGCGATCGGGATGCCGGAAACGGGCGGCCGCGGCAAGATCGTCAGTCAGTCGCTCGAAGCGTCGACGGTTGATATCGCCCAGGAGTTTACTAATCTGATCGTGTTGCAGCGCGGCTACCAGGCCAACGCGCGGGTGGTGACCGCGGTGGACGAGATTAGCCAGGAAACGATGAACATGAAGCGCTGATAAAGGAAGGCCCCGGCCCGATGACGCCCATGGAGGAGATCGCAGCCTTCGCCGACGTGCCGGTTTCGATCGAAGTCGAACTCGGACGGCCGTTGATGAAGCTGCGAGACATACTCGAACTGGAAACGGGAAGCGTGGTGTGCCTGACCCGGGCGGCCGGTGAAAACATCGACGTGCGCGCTGCC
>DATIFQ010000402.1:0-8654 GCA_035455185.1 Bryobacteraceae bacterium
CTTACTCCCGGAGACGAGAAGATCGGTCCCAGGGATCAGGACGGGACCGCAAGAGCCGAGGTCGTCGTCGTGGAGGTTCAAGTCCATCCAGTTGTCCGGCGTGAACCAGTCCGCGACAGTAAGTCCACCGGCGGCGCCGAGCCGGAGAATGCTTTCACCCCAGTTAGCGGCGCCGTTGTGGTCCCCGTCCGCCGTGGTGATGTAGATGTTTCCGAAGTTGTCCGCCGCCGGAGCGCGGCCCGATTGCCAGATGGATCCCTCTTCGCCGTCCGGGGTCACGTTGAAAACGGCCGCCTGCCTCTGGAGATTCCGCGCGTCGTAACCGATCAGCCATCCGTGGTAAGGCGGCCGATCCTGATGCGACCCGAAGGAGGCATAGACAACGTTGTTGAGCAGCAGGAGACCCGGCCGCTGAAGGTGATCGAACGTGACGAAGGACACCATTCCGTCCTGGTTGCCCTGGCCTTGGCCGGGAACGGAAGCGCTGATGTCGGCGGGGCCGCCGAACATCTCCTCGCCGGTTGTGATGTCCAGCGCATGGAGGCGGAAGAAATACAGGCCGTTCTCGATGTTATTGGCGACCACGTAGATGGTCCCGGAATCGAGGTCGATTACGGGAGTACTTAAGATGCCCACCTCGGGCACGATGTCTTCAAGCTCGTAGTCGGAGCTGGGCACTGGTGGGCCAAGGGTGACTGTCCACAGCGGAGCCTGTGGCGCGTCGGCGTCGAACGCGTATACGGTGTTGTGCATCGTGGCCACAAAGACCACGTTATGCACTCCCTTGCCGGGGATAGTCAGATTTCTGACATAGAGCGGCTGGGCGTAAATAAATCCGTCAACCGGAAGGGAAAAGACCTTCCCGAAGCGCGCGACATTCACATTGGAAACGTTGAGAATCGTTTCGTGCAAATTCGCATTGGTCCTGTCCTTGTCGTAGTTGGCGGTAACTACATCGACTTGTGCGGCGGCCGGAGCAAGAGTGACCAGTGGTAGAAGAAGAAAACGGAACCAGCCCAACTTTACGTCCTCCCCTCATAAGAACAGTATACTTCTACCGGTTTTCCGAAGTGGGGTACTTAGATAAAGCGGTCCGGCTCGATTTGTTGGGCCATCTGCAAGGCGCCTCGTTGCGGAGTTCAATCTGGGTACTCAGGGATGGCCGATGGCAGGTGCTCTTTCATCAAGGCACCCGGATGTCGAGTACCTAACCCAACCTTTGGATCTGTGCTGGGACGGTGGTCGCTGACATGGCGATGGATCACTCAAAAGACGCCTTCAGTGGCGCGTAACAGTGTCCGGTGTGCCGGCGACTCGACCGGGATGCACCTGGACAACATAGTGGCGCTTCCATGGATAGTGCTGTCTAGCCAGCCGAAACAGGCAACAGACCGCTGTCGGAACGGCGGAACAGCAGAGCCGCCGTTTACTACAGGCGTCCGCTAGAATGGCCACATGCCTCTGGGAGAGAGAATCCCACTTGACGTTCGGCTGCTCTGTTCCATTCTGGCTATCACAATATGCTGGGGCCTTGCTGGCCTTGTTTTCAGCCTGGTAGTCAAAGGCCCGAACGCGCTGGCGGCGTGGCTGATCTGGGGTGGCATCGTCTGCTTCGTAGGGTGGGTACTTGTTGGTATCCCACTCGTGGCAGCAGGCGACCGGATCTGCCGGATTCGACCGGCAGTGTTGGTGATAGGGGTTGGATTCTGCGGTGCTCTCATTATGGCTTTACCCTACTTGGCTGCCGTGCTCACTCACAATTTCGGAGCGGGAAATCACATGGTAGTCGCGGCAGATGCCACCTTTTTGAAGTTCGAGGGGAGTGCCTTCCTGATTGCCGCCACGGCGGCCTTACTTTACCGTGGATTGCTGATCAGGTCCCAAACCATCGCGTCAAGACCCTGAAGATCAGCCTAACGGCGCGGCCTAGACTCACTCACACCGAGCGCCTTCTCTCCATTTCAGGGAGAGCCCATGTAGGTGGACGTGGGCGTCCCCCCTCGATGCGTCACACCGACCAGTCCGCTTTTGTGCCCGCACGCGACGCCGCCGAAGCTCATTCAGCTAATCTGGTCTTAGTGGAGCGGTTCCGCAGAGCCGCGCTGAGCCCCCGGCCCGACAGGCAAGTCAGCCACCCCGAAGACAGTCGGCACTGTTCGGTGCGCTTTTCTATTTCACCGAAATCGTCGCTCCGATGGTTCCTATGGCGACCGATTGGGCGCCGCCAGGTAGCGCCATCAGGGACCAGGGAAAGAACTGGTACAAACCCGGCGCGACATAAGTGGGAACCTGCACGTTAATCTGCACCACGCCGCACGGCAGCGTTGGTGCGCTACCGGCATATAATGCTGGAGCGTACTGGACCGGAACTCCCGGAGGTGAACCGTCGGCAATGTCCACGCTTATGCCGGCTGCCAGGCTCACGGGGCCGGGCGGGTTGAGCCCGCCCGTGGCGCAGGGGGGATCGATCAGGCCGAAACCGGTGCCCCAAACGGAGACCACGGAACCCCTGGCCGCCGGGTTCGCGGGACCGTTGATCGTGCCATCCTCGTTCACTGCCGCCGCCTGCGATGAGACGCCAGGGTGGAGCCGGAAGATGCCCGGAGATCCATAGCTCACTACCGACGCCTCGATCGACCCGACTGCGGCCCGGTTGTATAGGACGGTTATGTTCGTCTTTGTCTGACCGCTCAGTTCCACGGGCGCCAGCGCATTGATTTGCCGCGATTGGGCGTACAGCACCGGTGCGGGCTGGCCGTCAAAGAGAACCTGAACGCCTGCAAGCTCGCGTGTAACCTGGCCCTGATCCGCAACACCAATATCCGGGCCGATTCCGAATCCAGTCAGGGTGATGAATTCACCTGGCACCAACGCGGGTCCCGTCGCGGAGTACGGAATGGTCGACAGAGTCGCAGCATTCAGAACGGCCGGCGACAGGCAGGCTGGCGCCTTCCATCCGGTGCCACCGAACCGGAGTCGGGACTTCACCCTGTTGCCCGCGCTATCCATTGCCAGCAGAACAGACCCGTCTCCGGCCAATGACAGACCCACAGTGAAGGTAACGCCCTGACTGACATAGGTCGCGTCGAGGAGAGCGCCATGAGGATCGAGATGGGCAACAAAAGCATCGGTTGCCCCGATCCCGTTGTAGAATTGGGCACTGTGAAGGCCGTCAAAACAGACCTGTGGCGCGGAAGCGGTCACCGGGAAACCTGGGCCGGTGAGCCCGGCGATATAAGCCTCGCCCGAGGCGCTGACCGCCAGTTGAGCGACGCCCAGAGACGGTCGAGTGACGCCCTGATAAAGGGGATGATCCGCACTCATCACATAGCTGGACCACGACAGAGCGCTGCCGTCCGCACTGAGCTTGGCGGCAAATCCGGCGGGCGCTGAGTTGTTCCACATGGGCACTATTGGATCCGGCTCGAAGCTGCCCGAAGTAGTAGGGAAATCGAGCGAACTTGTCTGGCCGGCGACATAGATGTTGCTAGCGGAATCCGTTTGTACCGCGGTAGGTGTGTCCGTGCCGCTTCCGCCAAGATAGGTGGAGAACACTACGCCGCCGCTCGGGTCGAGTCTGGCGATGAAACCGTTCTGCGCTCCCATGAGTCGGCTTTGGACCGTCCCGGGCGTGACTGGAAAGTCCGGCGAAGTAGTCTGACCGGCGACGATGACATTGCCCGCGGAATCCGCCGAGACCGCGTTAACGGAATCCTGAGCGCTCCCGGCCAGGGAGACGTGATAGAGGAAAGCGGAGCCATCGGCGCTGAGCTTCACCACGAAGGCGTGTCCGGTACTGGATTTTCCGGCGATGTAGGCATTACCTTGTGCGTCAATGGCAATGGCCGACGGCATCCCGGCGGTATCGGGCAAGTAGGTGGAATACAGTACGCGGCTCCCATCGGCGCTGATCTTGGCTGCAAACGACTTGGCTGTCGTGCTGGCGGCGATGGCGGCTTTGGCGGTAGTGGGAAAAGAACCTTCCGTCGAGCCTGTGACAAAAACGTTGCCGGCGCCATCCACGGCCAGAGCAGTCGATTGGTCCGCGGTTGGGCCTCCCAGGTAGGTGCCGAAAACCAGGTTGCCGGATGCGTCGAGCTTGCCCGCGTAACCGTCGGGGCAGGGTCCGGGAAATGAGAAAAAGCCATTGCTGCTTAAACAGGTGCCGCCGCCGTTCTGGGTCTGCGCTGCGCCTGGGGTGACCGGCCCTGCCAGGAAGAAATACAGATTCCCGGCGGGGTCGAATACTGCTGGACCGGCCACCGGCACGGTCGTAGCGGTAGTGGTAATGCTGGCGGGTTGCGCCCACAGACCGCCCGCGACGAGGGTCATCGCCAGTGCGTTCGATGCCAGAAGGGACCTCAGTATGCTAGCCGCCATATTTGCTTGATGCGGATTGTTGCATCCACGTCGCGACTGATCCCGCGTTGTCGCCAGGTGTTTACAGAAGTTTCCGGTGGCTCTCGCGCTCTTGGTCCCCTGTTCGCGCGCAGTTTCCGAACCGCGCAGAGCTCCCGCTGGCACAGGCTTAGCCTGTGTGGCAACACCCCCGCGGCGGCACAGCCTCTACGGCTTGGCGCCGCCGAGTGCGGCCGTCGCCAGCGTACCTCCCAAGCCCATGGTCTCCACCGCTGAGGAGGGGACGATGACCATCGAGCCCTTCTCTTTGATGGCTTCGTACAGCATGTTCATCGCGCGCAGATGCAGCGCGACCGGATTGTCGCGGTACGTGTCCGCGGCCTGCGCGAATCTGTCGGCGATCTCGGTTTCGGCCAGGCTGATAATCGTGCGCGCGCGGCGCTCGCGCTCCGCCTGCGCTTCCCGCGACATGGCGTCTTGAAGTTGCGACGGAATCTGTACGTCGCGAATCTCGACCGATTGCACGGTAATCCCCCACGGGTTCGTCTTTTCGTCGAGGATGCGCTGCAGTTCCTGGCCGAGCATCTCGCGTTCCGCCACCATCTGGTGTAGCTCGTGGCGGCCGATCGATTCCCGCAACGCGGTCTGCGCGCTAAGCGAGATGGCCTGCTCGAAGTCCTGCACTTCGAGAATCGATTTTTCGGCGTTCCAGACCAGCCAAAACACGATGGCGTCTACATTCACTGGAACCGTGTCTCGCGTTAGCGTTGATTCGGCCGAGACGCTGACCACTCGCACACGCTGGTCCACCGTGCGGCTGACCGTATCGACAATCGGAATGATGTGAAACAAGCCGGGCCCGCGCAGGCCGATGTAACGGCCAAACCGCAGCACTGCGAACTTCTCCCATTGGTCGGCCACGCGGATCGAGAAGAGGAGGTAGAGGCCGATGGCCGCACAGGGGATCAGTATCGGGTGCCTTCCGGTGGCGGCGTCTGCCGCGCCGCCCAGCGCGATCGAGATCACGAACAGTGCCACTCCCACATTACTGACTCCAAGCTCCCTGAGACCTGTCTTCATGGCGCTACCTTCCTTTCCTGATCAGCCTGCAAATCACGCAATTGCTCCACAAGATCCTGGATCGTGAAGCCGCCGGCGCCCGCACGGGCCACGAATTCGCCAACGAGCTGGTTCAACCGGCGCTGCCGCTCGACCTGATCGCCCTTCACCTTTTGCCGGCTGATAAATGTGCCGGTTCCCTGTTGTGTCTCGAGCAAACCGCGGATTTCCAGCTCTCGATACGCTCTCACCACCGTGTTCGGGTTGATGGCGAGGTCCACCGCGACTTGGCGCACGGTGGGAAGCTGGTCGCCCGGCTTTAATGCGCCGGCGGCCATCCCGCCGGTCACCTGGTCGATGATCTGGCGGTAGACCGGCACACCGCTCTTAAGGTCCAGCCGGAAGCCGAAGGGCCGTTTGCTATCTTGGACCGTGCTCGCCATCTAAACTAATAGTATACTAGTTCAATAGTACAAGTCAAGTACTTTCTAAAAGGGCAAACGCGTGACAAACAGTGAAGCACGGAATGACGTTCTTGAACCGCGCGCGTAACATCCTGCGGACTTCTCAAACCCACGTTGCCAGGGGGGTATCAGCCTCGGCCTGCCCCTGTTAAGGTGAGGTGTCTGGGTCTCGTCGGGGTCCGGAGGCTGGCGGGAACCGCTAGCCGTGAACGTGTTTCTTCGCTTCTTCCGATTCGTACTCGACCTTTTTGCCGCTGCGGGCTTCGATGATGGTGATCATAGTCTTCGCGCGGCCTTTCGCGATCTCGATCACGACGCCTTGCGGCTTGCCTTGGGAGTCGTTGTAGCCGATCGTCAGGAAGTGCTTGCGCTTCTTTGAGAACAGCGCCCACACGGTGATCACGATCGCCACGCCGACACGGCGGCCCGCCTTTTGGCCGTATTCGAGAGACGTGATGCTGCCGTACGGAATTTCGAATCCGCCTTTGTCGGACGTGAAGATGAGTTTTTCCTCGTTTTGTGTGTCCAGCCTGCCTTCCGTCGCTTCAGCCAGGTTCTTTACTGTGCCGCCGATGTACATAACCTCATCACCCCGGACAGCCGCGACGATCAGCTCGGCAAATAATACGAAAGCAACGCACAATGCAACGGTTTGGCGGACCTGCATGTTCGCTACCTCCCTGCGTTCTTCTTTGCCTCTTCTGATTCGAACTCCACTTGTTTGCCAGAGCGGGTCTCGAGCGTGGTGAGCAGGCTTCGGACGTTGCCCTTGGAGACTTCGAGCACGGCCCCCTGATTCTTCCCGGCTTCGTCGGCGAAGCCAATGGTCACGTAGTGCTTTCGCTTCTTCGAGAAGAGGGCCAGCGGGCTGACCGCGAGCGCAACGCCGACTCGCCGGCCGGCCTTCTGCCCGTATTCGATCGAGGAGATCTTTGTGTACGTGATCGAGAGATCACCCTTCTTCGATGTGAACTTCAATGCTGCGGAATCGTCGAGTAAGAGCCGGCCTTCCGTTTTCTCGGGAATCGAGGTTATGGTTCCGCCCACATACATCGCTTCATCGCCGCGGACTGCTGCGAGTGCCAATGTAGGCAAGAGGATTGTTGCGCCTCCGGATGGATTGAGGCTCCTTCATGGAAGCGATTCTGGCTGAAATGCTCTGTCGCGTCAAGGGTTTTCGCATCGCGCAGTCCGAATTTCAAGTTAGCCCCGTGACGCATGTCGCCCGACTTGGTAAGCCGGCAGTCCTGCTGGCAGTTGTGTAGGTTGGCTCCCCAGAGCCGCTCCGAGCCCCCCGGCCCGGCTATCTCCCCCGTGAAACCGGGTCGCCCGTGGCATAGGCTTCAGACCTGGATGAACCCCATTTCATGTCACCTACGTTCTCACCGCGCGAAAATACTGCGTCGCCCGTGGGCGAAACACAAAATATGCGAACACCGCACAGAGCAGACTGTGCATCACCAACTCAAACCGCGAGTGGAAGCCGCTCAGGATGACGTGGTATGCGATCCAGGCAAGCGCGAGCCAGCGCGCCCAGTTGCTGCCACGGAGCATATACACTCCGCAGACAATCGCTATGAGACGAACGACAGAAACCCATACGAGCTCGTATGGAAACGGATGTTGCGTCTTGAACTCTGTGAGGTGATAAGCCAGCCCAAGTGCGCCCGCCGCTACGTACAGAAAACCGAAGACGGTCACCGAGAGTGGACGCTGGTTCATTCGAGGATCTTTCCGACGAGCCACATGTGCCCGAAAAGGTCGATCAGGGCGCCTTTCAGCATCCGCCTGATCGGGACTTCCTCACAAGAGCGTACACGCCTCATCGAATTCCAGACGCGGCGCTCGCGGGTACAGCCTGGAGGCGTCGCCGTAGCCCAGGTTGCACAGGAAGTTCGACTTTACGTGGCCTGCGGGGAAGAACTCCTGCTCACACCCTTCGCATTCCTTGCCCCCGCCGAAGAATTCTTCGTCAAGCCTCGCGTTATCGAAGCCCGACATCGGGCCACAGTCGAGCCCGAGCGCGCGCGCCGCGATCATCAGGTAGGCCCCCTGGAGCGAGGAGTTGCGCTTGGCCGTGACCTCGACCAGTTGTGGATTCCCCGCGAACAGGGCGCACATCGCGGGGTTGTGGGGGAAAAGCTTCGACAGCTTCTCATAAAAGAGCAGGTCATACGCGATGATGACGGTAACCGGCGCCGCCATCGTTTTGGCGACGTTCCCGGGGGCGAGCGCCGGGCGTAGTCTCTCTTTCGCCTCCCGCGAACGGAGAAAGACGAACCGGGCCGGGCTTGCATTCGCGCTCGTGGGTCCCCACTTCATCAAGCCATACAGTTGCCGGAGCATATCGTCGGTCACAGGCTTATCGAGCCAGGCGCTGTGCGTTCGCGCCTCGCGAAATAGTTGATCGAGAGCTTCGTCTGCCAGCACATTTTTCATCGGTCTTTGTTTCTCCTTTGATGAGGAAACCATAGAACGCGTTGCCTTGTCCGCGTAGGTCCTTAGGACCGCGCGCCGAGGACGTGAAGTGCCAGCCTGCTAAGCACCCGCCGGGTGCGCCCGTCGAGAAACGCCCAGGTCAGCGCCTTGAGCATGAGCGGCGGTTGATACGCCGGGTTGTGCGCCTTTCGGCGCTCGATCATGCCGGCGAGCGTGCTGTGCGGGTCCTCGCGGAAAGCGTCGAGCATTGCGGTCTGGTGCACGCAGGAAATAGTGCAGAAGGGAGCGCACGGCTTCGGGCGTGCGGCCTCGCGTTTCAGGTGATCGTGGGTG
>DATIFQ010000403.1:0-20373 GCA_035455185.1 Bryobacteraceae bacterium
TCCATGTCGAATGAGAGTGCGGCGGCCACACGGGCGCCGCCGGGCCATTTCTTGGGCGTCAGGTCCCTGCCAGCACGGACCTTCTGTACGACCTTCTGTATCTGAGGGAGTTCCCACTTCCAAACGGGAGGACCGCTCTGACCGGCGAGCGGTCCGGCAATGAGCAGCGCCGCGAGACCACCAACCATGCGCATCATGACCGAGAGGATATCAGAAGGCTCTGTGAGGCAAGGGCGCAAAGGGAGGCACAATCAATCCATGAATAGGCTCGAACGGATTTCCCGTGTCGGGCTGGTGGTAGTCACCGAGAGGCTTGGCCGACGAAATTCGACGGCAGCCCCTGATGCCGGGCTCAAGGTTTCCCGGCTATCAGCTTGCCCGCCTCGATCCGGGCTTTTTCCCATTCGTCCGGATTGTTTTTCCAGATTTCAATGTCGAGCAGCGCTTTCAGACCAAACGGGTTCTTGTACACGATCCGGTTCACGATCGCATCAGACGCTTCGACACCGGCCTTTTTCGACAGCAGCCAGAAATACTCATAATCCTGGAGGCCCCTGCGCTGCGCCTTCAAGCGGATGCTGGGAATCGGCTCGCGATAACCCATGACTAGACCGCGGTAGATCGATTGGCCCGAACCGTTGTACACGCTGCTGGTTCCCTTGTAGTTTTCCGCCTCATACCACGCTGCATACGCATTCCAGTCAAACTCCCATTCCACCCAACCAGCCTGGTATTTCCAGCCGACCCAGCCGATCCCCCGATTGATCAGAAGATCGAGATCCAGAAACGTGTTCGAACCGCAGCCGGAATTCTTCTCCTGCTCATAGATCATCGGCCCGTAAAACCAAGTATCTACACCTCGGGGACGAAAGTGCTTCACATCGTCGATGTCGAAGTCAGCCGTGTGACAGACCCACAGTTCCACCTCTTTGCTCAGCCGCTCCATGACCTGGCGCGAATAGCCACCGTCGATGCGATATCGGAACCATCCCCGTCCCATCGCGTCGTGAAGCAGTTGACCATAGAAGAGCATCTTCTCGTAAGCCTCTTCGTTATACGACTCGTCCAGCCCGTTCAAGAACGCGATCTTGGTCACCTTCCGCCAGTTTGGGTCTTGATCCAGATGCGCGCGGATCTGCCGGCCCACCTCCTTCCAGACAGCGACGTATTCCGCCGTTCTTCCTGCCTTCGGAAGGGCCATCGGCCATGCCCCAGTGGAACTTCTCTCCCGCTCAATATTGAACGGCAACATCATGTGGTCTACAGGAATTCCGTAGCCGGGTCCCCAATAGCCGTGTTTTTCCGTGAATGCCGAACCGTCCAGGTACCTGGCGAGGCGCCGGTCGTATTCTGTCCAATCGAGCTTCACGCTGGTGCCGTTCACGAGGAGTTCCGGGCTGTAGGCGTAGATCAGTGGCAGAAAGCGATGCTGCTTTGCCAGTTGGTAGTACCGAAGCTCCTCTTCTGGCGGCATGTTTCTCATGGAGCCATTCCAAATGTCCCCTTGGATGTGGTTCTCTTGCGGCAGCGCAAAGTCCCACACGTCAAGAGCGACGCGGACACTGTCTCGTCCACCTTGCCAGGTCACCTCAACTGTGCCCGTGTAACGCCCGGGAGGTGCGACAGCGCGTTCAAAGGGAACGAACACATCGATCCACACCGCGTGGTTCTTCTGACTGGGAATGTTGTTGTAGATGTCCGGGATCGAAAACGGGAAGCCGGTGTACCGGCTCGCCCCCCGGTAAGGCATCAGTGCGTCCGGGTACCAGTCGGGTCCGAGGGAGGAGCGCTCATATCCGGTAGTCGGTCGCCGCACCTGGGTGTACCACTCTTTGAAGAATGCGATGTGACGGCCCTCAATCCTGGCCGAGCCACCCTCGTGGACGAGCGAAGCGAATTTGACGTCGATCTGGTTCTGCGGCTCCCACGCTTCAATGATGAGCTGAAACGCAGTGAACTCATTTCGCGCGGCCTTGAGCGACACTGTCTTGTTCGCGGCGTCCCACACGAGGTTCCCCCGGCGTGGATTGAGCTCCGGGTAGTCGCTGTGGACGAACGGCTTACTCTCGATCAGATTTCCAGTAATGGGGCTGACCCGCACGCCGTCGCTTACCGCCCACAGGCGAATGGGCGATTCTTGCGCGAAAACGCTGGGGGTAACGATAAGCACTGCGAGAACACAGAATGCACGCATGACCGAGTCACCTCTCTCCCAACGCCGGGAAAGGTCTCCCTGCGTCGTGGATCGTTACAGAGTATATCCGAGCAGTCAGCAGGTGCGGCATTACTGGTAGGCCGGACGCTGCATAAGAAGTCTCATGTTCACACGCAGATTCGTTGCGGTGAGTTGCGTGATGAGATGATATGCCCGGCGGGACGACTGGCCCTGGGGGACGACGAGTTAAGAATGCACTTCGAGCGGCAGGGTGCTGCGCTGATTTGTTTGGGATCAGGGCTTGCCCCCGTTTTTGGCGTAGAGCCAAGCAAGCGTCCTTTCTGGACTGCTGGCCTCGAGCCGTTATAGGCTAAAGCATTGAGGTTATTAGATTTGGTCGGGCCGCCGGGATTTGAACCCGGGACCTCTTGCACCCCAAGCAAGCGCGCTAGCCAGGCTGCGCCACGGCCCGATTCTTTCTCAGTGTACCGCAACGGCTGGTTGGGCCGTCACTTGTGCGTGGCGGCGTCGATGCGGGCCTGCGCGCGCTTCAGCGAGTTCAGCGCACGGGCTACATCAAGACCGGCCGGCGGGTGGGTGAGCCGGTCACGCGCGCGGGAGAGCGCCTCCTCGGCGCGCTTCAGGTCGATAGCATCCGCCTTCTCGCCGATATCGGCCACCACGCGGACGCGATCGCCGACGACCTCGATCCAGCCTCCGCTTACCGCCAGGTGCCGCCGCCGGCCCTCGGAGACGTACGTCAGGTCGCCCGTGCCGAGCTCCGCCAGCAGGGGGGAGTGCCCGGGCAGGATGCCCACGTAGCCGTTCGCCGCCGGAATCTGCGCTTCAGTCACGTGCTCGCGCACCAGCAACTTCTCCGGCGTCGCTACCTCCAACTCGAACGTCTCCGCCATGACACCCTCAGGCCGCCACCTTCTTCATCTGTTCGGCGGTCTCCAATGCGTCTTCGATCGTGCCCTGCATGTAGAAAGCCTGTTCCGGGATGTCGTCGTGCTTTCCTTCGACGATCTCCTTGAACCCACGGATGGTGTCCGCTACTTTGACGTACTTGCCCGAGCGGCCCGTGAACGCCTCAGCCACGTGGAAAGGCTGCGACAGGAACTTCTGGATCTTGCGCGCCCGCGCCACCGTCAGCTTGTCCTCGTCGGAAAGCTCGTCGATGCCAAGGATCGCGATGATGTCCTGGAGGTCCTTGTACCGTTGCAGAATCTGCTTCACCTGCTGCGCGGTGTTGTAATGCTCGTCGCCGACGATGCGCGGGTCGAGAATGCGCGAGGTCGATGCCAGCGGATCCACCGCAGGGTAGATGCCGAGTTCCACAATCGCGCGCGAGAGGTTTGTCGTGGCATCGAGGTGCGCGAAAGTCGTCGCCGGGGCAGGATCGGTGTAGTCGTCGGCAGGGACGTAAATCGCCTGCACCGACGTGATGGATCCCTTCCGTGTCGACGTGATGCGCTCCTGTAACTCGCCCATCTCGGTGGCAAGGTTCGGCTGGTAGCCCACCGCGGACGGCATGCGGCCGAGCAGCGCCGACACCTCCGAGCCCGCCTGCGTGAAGCGGAAGATGTTGTCGATGAACAGCAGCACGTCCTGGCCTTCCTCATCGCGGAAGTACTCCGCGACCGTCAGGCCCGTGAGTCCCACGCGAAGGCGCGCACCGGGCGGCTCGGTCATCTGGCCATAGATCAAGGCACACTTGGATTTCCGCCAGTCCTTCGGGTCAATAACGCCAGACTCCTGCATTTCGAGCCAGAGGTCATTGCCCTCGCGGGTGCGCTCGCCAACCCCGGCAAAAACCGACACGCCCCCGTGGTGCAGGGCAATGTTGTGAATCAGTTCCTGGATGATCACCGTCTTGCCGACGCCCGCACCACCGAACAGGCCGATCTTGCCACCTTTGAGGTACGGTTCAAGCAGGTCGACGACCTTGATGCCGGTCTCGAACATCTGCGACTCGGTCGACTGTTCCTCGAAGGTTGGCGCCGGCCGGTGGATCGGGTAGGTCTTGCTCGCGTTCACCGGTCCCATGTGGTCCACCGGTTCACCGATCACGTTCAGCACGCGTCCGAGCGTTTCCTTCCCGACCGGGACCGTGACAGGCCGGTCGAGGCTCTCCGCCATCATCCCGCGCACTAAGCCGTCAGTCGGCTGGAGTGCAATCGTGCGCACCCGACCCTCGCCGATGTGCTGCGCCACCTCCACGATGATGTCGATCGGCTCGGGCACATTGAAACCCTCGCTCGTGATGCGGATGGCCGTGTAGATGATGGGTATCTGCCCTTCCGGGAACTGGATATCCACGGCGGGGCCGGCTACCTGGATCACTTTGCCGACCACGTTCTTCGATGTTTCCGTTGGCATCTATTCAACTCCTGCTGCACCGCTGACTACTTCGATGATTTCCTTCGTAATGCTTGCCTGGCGCACGCGGTTCATGTACAAAGTCAGCCTGTCGATCATGTCGGCCGCGTTCGATGTGGCGGCGTCCATCGCCGTCATACGCGCCGCCTGCTGCGCCGCGGCCGACTCGAGCAGCGCTCGGTAAATCCCGACTTCCACGTATCGCGGGAGCAGTCCCTCCAGCAGTTTCTCCGGCGGCTGCTCGTAAATGTAGTCGATGCCGTGCGCCTCTTCAGGCAGCGACGTCGGTAGGATGCGCTCCACCGTCAGCCGCTGCGTGAGGATGCTCTTGAACTCGTTGTACAGCAGGTATACGGAGTCGATCTCACCGGCGATGAACCGGGCGCTGGCGCGTTTCGCCAGCTCGGAGGCGTCGGCGTAGCCGACTTTGTCCGTCATGCCCACCATTTCGCCGGTCAAGTTGGCGCCACGCTTGCGGAAGAAATCGCGTCCTTTACGGCCGACGGTTTCGATCCCTACCTCGGCCCCGGCATGCTCCTCGAGGAATCGCTGCGCCGCCTTGATGAGATTCGAGTTGAACGCTCCAGCCATGCCACGGTCGGACGTGATGAGAATGAGCTGGATCCGCCGCTCGTCCCGACGGGCCAGCAGCGGGTGAGTGGCCAGTTGCTCGTTCGTCCGGGCGGCCTCCGAGACGTCGGCCAGCACCCGGGTCAGCATGGAGGCGTAGGGCCGCGCCGCGATCACCCGGTCCTGAGCCCGCCGGAGCTTGGCCGCGGAAACCAGTTTCATGGCGCGGGTAATCTGCTGCGTGCTCTTGACGGAGCGGATGCGGCGGCGGATGTCGATCAGGCTGGGCATCGGTTACCTCACCCCGTCAGTCGCGCTGCTCGGCGGCGAAACGCTCCTTGAACTCCTTTAGCAGCGCGTGCATCTCCTCGCGCAACGCGTCGTCGATGGCCTTCTTCTCGCGAATCTGCTTCAGCACGCCGGGGTGTGCGTTATCGGCAAAGCGGTACAACTCTTCCTCGAATCGTCGAACGTCTTCCACTGGGAGGTCGTCGAGGTAGGCGTTGGTGCCGGCAAAAATGATCAGAATCTGTTTTTCGACAGGCAGCGGCTTGTATTGGCCCTGCTTGAGCACCTCGGTCAGCCGGCGACCGCGGTTCAATTGCGCCAGGGAGGCCTTGTCCAGATCCGAGCCGAACTGGGCGAAGGCGGCCAGTTCTCGGTACTGTGCCAGATCGAGGCGAAGGGTTCCGGCCACCTGCCGCATCGCGCGCACCTGGGCGTTGCCGCCGACGCGGCTCACCGAGAGACCGACGTTGATGGCGGGCCGGATGTTGGCGTTAAACATATCCGCTTCGAGAAAGATCTGCCCGTCGGTGATGGAAATGACGTTGGTCGGAATGTATGCCGACAGGTCTCCAGCCTGTGTCTCGATCACCGGCAGTGCAGTGAGCGATCCGCCACCGTTCTTGTCCGACAGCTTCGCCGCGCGCTCCAGCAACCGGCTATGGAGGTAGAACACATCACCCGGGTAGGCCTCGCGCCCCGGCGGCCTGCGCAAGAGCAGTGAGATCTCGCGGTAGGCAGCCGCGTGTTTCGACAGATCGTCGTAGAAACAGACCACGTGCCGGCCGTTATCGCGGAAGTGCTCGCCCATGGCGCAGCCCGAGTACGGGGCGAGGTACTGCATCGGCGCGGGGTCGGACGCGGTGGCGGCCACAACTATGGTGTACTCCATCGCGCCGGCATCCTCGAGGATCTTCACGACCTGGGCCACCGTGGATCGCTTTTGACCAATGGCCACATAGATGCAAGTGACGTCGCCGCCCTTCTGGTTGATGATCGTGTCGAGAATGATAGCCGTTTTGCCGGTCTGGCGGTCGGCGATGATCAACTCGCGCTGGCCACGGCCAATGGGGATCATGGCGTCGATTGCCTTGATACCGGTCTGAAGCGGCTCCTTCACAGGCTGCCGCTCGACGACTCCCGGGGCCAGCCGCTCGATCGTACTGAAGTGCGGCGTGGCGATCGGATCCTTACCGTCAATCGGTTCCCCGAGTGCATTCACGACCCGGCCGATCAAGTTGTCGCCGACGGGGACCGACATAATGCGCCCTGTGCGGCGCACTTCGTCGCCTTCCTTGATCTCCGCGTAGTCGCCGAGCAGCACTGCGCCAACCTGGTCTTCCTCGAGGTTCAGCGCGATGCCGGACACACCATGCGGGAACTCGATCAGCTCACCGGCCATCACCAGTTCCAGGCCGTGGATGCGGGCGATGCCGTCTCCCACGGAGATCACGAAACCGGTTTCCACGACGCTGACCGTCTTCTCGTAGTTCTCGATCTCGTCGCGCAGCACTCGCGCGATTTCATCCGCTCGAATCTGAGCCATAACCTTCGGGGGCAGGGCGTTCCATCCGCCTCCCCCAACCTCCTATGGAGCTGCCAATTTGCGGCGCAGGCCGTCGAGCTGCCCGCGCACTGAACCGTCGTAAACCGTCGAGCCGATCTGCGCCGTCAACCCGCCGATCAGCGACTCGTTAACCTCGAAGCCGCACCGAACCTTCTTCCCCGTCATCCGCGACAGTTCCGCGGCGACCGCCGACCGCTGCTCCGCCGTCAGCTCCCTGGCCGCAGCGATCCGGGCCTCGACTACGCCGAGTCGTTCGTTGACCAGAACCTGGAAGGCCTCACGTATGTCGGGCAGGATTCGGGTGCGCCGGTGGTCCGTGACAACATACAAAAAATTCCGAATGAGCGCTGAAATCCCCAGCGGCCCGGAAAGCCGCCCGATGACCGCGCGCTTGCGGGCCGAAGCGACCGCCGGTGAGAGGATCACGTTGCGTAAGTCGGAAAATTCCTTCAGCGCGTTCTCGAACGCCCGAAGTTCGGCCATGGCCGCCTGCGAGTCCACGCCCCGAGTGGGGTGGGTGGTGAGATCGGCCAGCGCCCGCGCGTACCTTGATGCAACCGCCAGAGCCATGGTTGGCTAGTTCACCTCTCCTTCGGTTTGACCGCGACCACGCAGTTCGAGGTCGGTTACGAAGGACCGAACCAGGGAGTCGTCGATCTGAGCCGTCATCCGGCTCCGGATCTTCTGGCGCGCCAATTCGATCGCGAGGTCCGCGGCGTGGGACTTCAGCTCCTGGCTGGCTGTCTTGACCGCCGCGGCGAGTTCCTGCTCGGCCCGGACCTTAATCTTGCGAATGGATTCCGCCGTCTCCGCCCGCAGGCGAGCCTCTTCGGCTGCCAGTTCCTCGCGTCCGGCATGCCGCAGACCGTCAACTTCCGAGGAAAGGTTGTCGAGGCGCCGTTGGATTTCCGCCGCCTTTGCCTCGGCCTGTTCGCGCATGGCGCGGGCTTCCAGAATGTCTTTCTGTATGGCGTGGGTGCGCGACTCGAAGAACGCCGGCGCTTTCTTGGCGATCAAGTACCCGAGCCCGCCGGCGAGGATGGCGAAGTTGGCCCATTTCCACCAGATACCGCTGTCACCGTGCTGTCTGGATCCCTCGCCGTGAGACTTAGCCGCGCTCGAGCCGTGGGTCTGGGAAGCGTGCTGGGCGAACACCGAGGGTGCGGCGACCAGAAGGAGGAGGCCAATGGTGAAGGCGATGACGGACTTTTTCAATTCGCTCTCCCCTTAAGGATCGACTCGACTATCTCACCGGCCAGCCTGTCGCTTTCAGCCGCCAAGGTTTGCCGCGCTTCGGCTGCCTCGGCGGCAAGCTGACTCTTGGCCTGCCGGATCATGTCCCCTGTTTCGAGCCGTGCTTCCTCAAGGGTGCTCGCCTGCTCCTGGCGCCACTTGCGGCGTGTCTCCTCTTGCTCACGATAGATCTCGCCGCGTGCAGCGCGGATGGCCTGCTCGTACTCGGCGGCTTTTTTCGACGCTGCGGCAAGGCTCGCTTCGGCCGTCTTTCGGGCGCCTTCAGTAGCCTCTTCGCGTTCCCGAAGGACTTTGTCCAGGGGGCGGAAGAAAACCCGCTTCAGGTAAAAGTGCAGCAGGATGACGAGGAGAAAAGTCGGCAGTGCCTTCAGTAAAAGCCCACCGAGCGCGTGCAGAGTTTCTTGCATCTGAGACTTCTTGAATTTTCAGATCAGAAAGGGAGCGCCTGCTGAAGACTACTATGGACAGAGGCTCAAAGCGCTTACATTAACACACCGTCCCCAGACTCGCAACCGCACGCCGGGGTGGTGCACCCGGCTATCGGATCCCTTTTTCGCTACCGGTACTCCTCGGGCCAGTTCGGCCGGGTGAAGAGCCCTCCATCCACCCAAACGGTCTGCCCAGTGATGAAGTCCGCCCCCGGCCCCGCGAGGAAAGCCACTGTTCTGCCGATGTCCGCAGGCGTTCCGATCCGCCCAAGCGGTGTGCATTTCGACCAGGTACCGGCGTAGTCTCCGGACTCCTGTCTGGTCCGCTCGATCTCGATCGCTCCGGGCGCAACGCAATTCACGGTGATTCCGAACGGTCCCAATTCGACTGCCGCGACCTTGGTAAACATCTCAATCCCGCCCTTGCTGGCGGTGTAGTCGACGAGCTTTGGAAACGCGATCTTGTTACATCCCGAACCAATATTAATGATCCGGCCGCCGCCATGGTCCTTCATGTGGCGGGCGGCGCGTTGCGTGCACAGGAAGCAGCCTTTCAGGTTTGTATTGATGACGCGGTCCCACTCCCGTTCTTCGAGATCGAGCAACGCCTTCCAGGTTTGGACCCCTGCGTTATTGACCAGAATGTCAAGCCGCGGGAAGCGCCGCAACACCTCGTCGAACATCGCGCCGACATCGCCCGCAGCACCCACATTAGCGCGCACGGCAATGGCTTCGCGTCCGAGAGCGGAGATCTCCGCAGCCGTTTGCGCGGCGCCGCCGGCATCGGAGTTGTAGTTGACCGCCACGTTACAGCCGGCCGCCGCCAACTCCAGCGCAATGCCTTTGCCGACTCCTTTGCTGCCGCCGGTGACCAGTGCATGCTTCCCTTCGAGTGGCACGGACATGGCAACGATTCTATCGAATCCTGCCAGTTGCGGCCGCCGTCAAACAATCTACTTGCCGAGTACGGCTTTTCGAAGGACACTTTAAGTCTATGGAGGCGACTTGAGCCTGAATATCTCCGACGGAGTGGTCGTCCGCGAGCCGACCGAACGATGGACAGTCACGGATGCCGGGGAGCTCTATGACGTGCCCAGGTGGGGCAAGGGTTATTTCTCCGTGGGTCCGGCCGGCCATCTGCTGGTGCACCCGTCAAAGGATCCGAAGCGCTCCATCGACCTGAAGGAGCTCGTCGACACCCTTGTCCTTCGAGGAATCTCGCTGCCGATCCTCATCCGGTTCGCCGAGATCCTGAAGCATCGGCTCGAGGAGATCTACCAGGCGTTTCAGAATGCGATCGCCGAGCACGGCTACCAGGGCGGTTACAGTTGCGTCTACCCGATCAAAGTCAACCAGCAGAAGCAGGTGGTTGAAGAAGTTTTCCAGTATGGCCGGCCATACAAGTTTGGACTCGAAGCCGGCTCGAAGCCCGAATTGCTTGCGGTTCTGGCCATCGCCGATAACGAGACGCCGATCATCTGTAACGGCTTCAAGGACGCCGAGTACATCGAGATGGTCATGCTGGCCAAGAAAGTCGGGCGGCAGATCATCCCGGTAATCGAGAAGTACACCGAACTGGACTTGGTGGTGCGGTACGCGCAACGGGTTGGCGTTAGGCCGGTAATCGGGGTGCGCATCAAGTTGGCGAGCCGCGGCTCGGGACGGTGGAAGTCTTCCGCCGGGTACCGGTCCAAGTTCGGGCTCACCGTAACCGAGGCGTTGCGCGCGCTCAACCAGTTAAAGGCCGACGGCATGGAGGATTGCCTGGAGTTGTTGCATTTCCACCTCGGCAGCCAGATCACCAACATCCGCCAGATCAAGGCGGCGGTGATCGAATCCGCCCGCGTTTATGTCGAAATGCGGCGCGCGGGGGCGGGTCTGCGCTATCTGGACGTCGGCGGCGGGCTAGGTATCGACTACGACGGTTCGCAGACGGACTTCGAGTCCAGTGTGAACTACACGCTTCAGGAATACGCGAACGACATCGTCTATCACGTTCAGAACGTCTGCGACGAAGCGGAGATCCCTCACCCCAACATCATCTCCGAGAGCGGCCGGGCGGTGGCTGCTTATCACAGTGCCCTCGTGTTCAATGTGCTCGGCGTGAGCGGTTTCGGGGAGGAGGAACTCCCCAAGGACCTGCCGGAGGATTCCGAGCAGCCACTGTTCGACCTCCAGGAGACCTACCGTGCGCTCAGCTCGAAGAACCTGCTCGAGAGCTACCACGACGCACAGCAAGCGCTGGACGCGGCGCTGAACCTGTTCAGCCTCGGGTACCTCTCGCTTGTCCAACGCTCGCTGGCTGAAAACTACTACTGGACGATCTGCCGCAAGATCCAGCGCATGGCAAAGGAACTCGGTGATGTTGCCGAGGAACTGGAGCCGCTCGACGCCATGCTTTCCGACACGTACTTCTGCAATTTCTCGCTCTTCCAGAGCATGCCGGACAGTTGGGCGGTGAAACAGCTTTTTCCGATTATGCCGATCCACCGGCTCGAGGAGCAGCCCGCGCGTCACGGGGTGCTGGGAGATATCTCCTGCGATTCGGACGGCAAGATCGACCAGTTCATCGACCGGCGCGACGTCAAGCGCACGCTCCCGCTGCACCCGTTCAACGGCCAGCCTTATTACCTCGGAGCGTTCCTTGTTGGCGCGTACCAGGAAATCCTCGGTGACCTCCATAACCTGTTCGGGGATACCAACGCGGTCCACGTGAGCCTCGGCGAAAACGACGAAATTATCCTCGACACTGTGATCAAGGGCGACACCGTGCGCGAGGTCCTCGACTACGTGCAGTTCCGCTCCGAAAGCCTGCTGGCACGATTCCGCCGTGATGTCGAGGTGGCGGTGCGTGAGGGCCGCATCGGGTACGAGGAATCCGGGCGCCTGCTGCGCTTCTATGAGGAAGGCCTGCAAGGCTACACGTACCTCGAAGACACCCACGAGCGATAGTTTTCCGGCACAGGTTTCTCAACCAAGTGCGTTGATCCGCGGCACTGCAAACAGTTTGCATATAATCGAATAAGGGGAGGGGCGCCTTCACACCCCGCATGAGGAAAACACATCAATGTCCACCACGGAAGTGAGGCCGGACGAATCCCAAACAGAGGGAGCCGGCCTAAGCGTAGTCAACGATTTCAGTATTCAGGTTGCGACGGTCAACGGTTCGGGGAGCCAGACCGCCAACACTGTTCTGATGCGGTCGCTGTTTCAGATGGGAATTCCCGTATCGGGCAAGAACCTCTTCCCGTCGAATATCGCCGGCCTGCCGACGTGGTTCACCATCCGAACAAGCAAGCGCGGCTGGATCGGCCGAAAGAAAGAAATCGACTTTCTCGTCGCCATGAACCCGGAGACGGCGCGGGAGGACGTGCTCGGACTCGATGCGGGCGCGGCGGTTGTATACGACGAACCGCTCAAACTCGACAGTCTGCGTTCCGACGTCCACTTCTACCCGGTGCCGTTCGACAAACTGGTGGCGCCCGTGTGTCCGGAAGCCCGGCTTCGCAAGCTTGTCCGCAACATGATCTATGACGGCGTGGTCGCTCAGTTGCTCGGCATCGATCTTGAAGAGGTCCGGAAGGCGCTGGTGAAGCAGTTCGGCGCCCGGAAGGCCAAGGCGGCCGAACTCAACTGGAACGCGGTGCTTGCCGGACGGGACTTTGCCGAGCAGAACCTCGCCAAGAAGGATCCGTTCCGGGTCGAGCGGATGAATGCCACGGCCGGCAAGATCATCATCGATGGCAATGCGGCTGCCGCCCTCGGCTGTGTCTTCGCCGGGGCCACGGTAGTTATCTGGTACCCGATCACTCCGTCGTCGTCGATGATCGAAGCGATGATCGGTTACCTGAAGCGTTTCCGGATCGACAAGGAAACCGGGAAAGCGACCTTCGCCGTTGTGCAGGCCGAGGACGAGCTGGCCGCGATCGGCATGGTAATTGGCGCGGGTTGGTCGGGCGCCCGCTCGGTGACGGCCACGTCGGGTCCCGGCATTTCCCTGATGGCGGAATTCACAGGCCTCGGTTACTACGCCGAGGTGCCAGCGGTAATCTTCGATGTGCAGCGGGTTGGGCCTTCCACTGGCCTGCCGACCCGCACGATGCAAGGGGACCTGCTTTCCACCGCGGTGCTTTCTCATGGGGACACGCAGCATCCGATGTTGCTACCGTCGTCACCCGAGGAGTGCTTCACCATGGCCGGCACGGCGTTCAACCTCGCGGAGTACTTCCAGACACCGGTGTTCGTGATGACCGACCTCGACCTCGGCATGAATAACTGGATGTCCGATGCGTTCCCGTACCCCACCGAGCCGATCCGCCGCGGCAAGGTGCTGACAGCGGAAGATTTGGAGCGGCTCGGTGGTTTCGCGCGTTACAAAGACGTGGACGGGGACGGCGTGGGTTGTCGCACCCTGCCCGGCACAAACCACCCCACGGCCGCCTACTTCACTCGCGGCAGCGGGCACAACGAGAAGGCGCAATACAGCGAGCGGCCAGACGACTACATCCAGAACGTGGACCGGCTTGCGCTCAAGTTCCAATCGATGCGTAAGCATGTCCCGGCCCCGGCGATCTCTTATAACGACAAGGCGTCTATTGGTGTGATCTGCTACGGCACGTCGAGGTATGCGGTCGAAGAGAGTTGCGATCAGCTCACGCACGAATACGGCCTCGAAACCAGCCATCTCCGGTTAAAGGCGTATCCCTTCACGGACGAACTGCGGGAATTCGTCGGCCGTCACTCTCGCGTCTATGTCGTCGAGCAGAACCGCGATGGGCAGATGCTGGCGCTGATGAAGTTGGATCTGGACCCGGAGTACGTTCAGAGACTGAGAAGCGTCCGCTACTACGGAGGTTTGCCGCTCGACGCTCGCACCGTTACCGACGAAATCGTCCGACAGGAGGGACTATGAGTACGACTGTTTCCCCACCCCCCAAGAAAGTCAATCGGATCGGCTTGGAAGTCGCCAACTACAAAGGAGCACGGACGACCCTTTGCGCCGGCTGTGGACACAACGCCATCTCCGAGCGACTGATCGAGTGTTTCTTCGAGATGGGCGTCCAACCGTGGCAAGTGGCGAAGTTTTCAGGGATCGGATGCTCATCGAAGTCGCCGGCCTATTTTCTGAACCTCGCCCATGGATTCAATGCAGTCCACGGACGCGCTCCGGCGGTCGGCACCGGCGCTGTGCTGGGCAACCACCACATCATCGGCATCACCGTCAGCGGCGATGGTGACACCGCTTCGATCGGGATCGGCCAGTTCATGCACATGTTGCGCCGGAACATCCCGATGATCTACATCATCGAGAACAACGGCGTCTATGGTCTTACAAAAGGCCAGTTTTCCGCCACCGCGGACTTGGGCGCGAAGCTGAAGACCGGCATTGTGAACGATTTGCCGCCAATCGACTGCTGCATGCTCGGTATCGAACTCGGCGCAACGTTGGTGGCGCGTTCGTTTTCAGGCGACAAGCGGCAGCTCTCAGCGATCCTGAAGGCGTCCATCGCTCACAAGGGGCTGTCGGTCATCGACGTCATTTCACCGTGCGTCACCTTCAACGACCACGAAGGATCGACGAAGAGCTACGCCTACATGAAGGAGCACGACGAACCGCTCCATGAAGTGGACTTCGTCCCATTCTCCGAAGACATCTCAGTGGAGATCGAGGAGGGTGCGGTACGAGAAGTCACCCTTCATGACGGTTCGAAACTTGTGCTCAAGAAGCTCGAAAAAGACTACGACCCGAGTGACAAGCTCAACGCCGTTCGCACCATCCACGAAGCCGAGAAGAGCGGCCACGTATTGACCGGTATTCTCTACCTGAATCCCTCTGGGAAAACGCTGATCGACCTTCTGAACATGGTCGACGAGCCACTGGCGACGCTGCCCGAAAGCAGGACGCGGCCGCCGAAGGAAGCGCTCGACCAGATCATGGACGAGTTACGCTGAGGGAGTGAACCCGGAGATTCTGCGCGTCGTCCTGGTATCTCCTCGCAATCCCCTCAACATCGGGGCGGCCGCTCGTGCGATGAGCAACTTCGGCTTCTCGCATTTGCGGCTTGTGAATCCATATCACGTAGCCTTCCAGGAGGCGAAGTCCGCGGTCGGCGCCGGGCACGTGCTGGAGGCAGCCTATGAGTTTGGTTCCGTCGCGGAAGCTGTAGCCGACTGTTCCCTCGTCATCGGCACCACCGCCGCCGGCCCGCGCGAACTCCACCACCCCATACGCAGGCTTGAATACGGCGCTCGTCTCATTCGGAAACACTCCGGCACGCCCCCAGTGGCGGTTCTGTTCGGCTCGGAGAAGCATGGGTTATCGAACGACGACATGAGCCACTGCCACTGGCTTATGCGCGTTCCGACGCGGGAAGGACACCGCTCCATGAATCTCGGCCAGTCGGTGGCCGTGTGCCTCTACGAGCTGATACGGGACTCGCGCGCTGCCTTGCGCGAGCCGGTGCGGTTGCGTGCGGCGTCGTCGATGGAACTGGAGAGGATCACGGAGTTGTTGATCGGGATGCTCGGATGCAGCGGATACGTGAACCCACGCACGCGGACGTCTACCGAGAACAAAGTGCGGCGTCTTGTCCGAAGGCTCGGCTTATCTTCCCGAGATGCCGAGGTGTGGTTGGGGATGCTGCGGCAGATCCGGTGGAAGATGAATCACAATAGCGGGGAAGACCAACACCAGGAGCGGGCATGACCAAAGTGGAACTCCTCTTCAAGCTCACGCGGCCTCTTGACGAATCGTTGATGGAACGGATCGCGAACGCGCACAGCATCTACGGGATGTATCGCGTCCAGGTGCTCCCAAATCCCGATCACCTGCGGGTGGAGTACGACGCCTCGCGGCTCAGTGTTCATGACGTGGAGGCCGCGCTGCACGCTTCCGGCATTCCGGCCGAGCGCGAGTAGCCCGCCTTACTACTCCGATGCGCCCTCGCGGCGCTCCCATCCCGGTTTGAATAGCGGCAGGTAGTTCTCCTGCCGATACGGGTGTTTCAGGATCTCTTCGATGTTCAGGTCAATTCCGAGACCCGGGCGCTCCGGGATCTCGATGTACCCGTCGATCACCTCGACCGGGTTCGTCACGATCTCCTTCTCCCACGGTTCGTTGAACTCGTCGAAAATCTCGTGGATGAAGAAGTTCGGGATCGAAGCGTTGAGCTGGACGCAAGCTGCCGAGCAGACGGGGCCCTGGGCGCTGTGCGGGGCGATCACGCCGAAATGGGCATCCACCATGTCCGCGATCTTGCGCGCGGCGTAAAGTCCTCCCAGGTTCAGCGGCTCCGGTTGCAGGATGTTCACCACCTCGTACTTGAGCAGTTCGGCGAACTGCTGCTTCGTCGACAGGCTCTCACCGGTCGCGATCGGAACCGGACTGCGGCGGGCGACTTCCACCATCGCCGGAATGTTCGTGTGCGGAACCGGCTCCTCGAACCATGCCGGCCGGAACTGGTGGATCGCCTCGGCAAACTCCACTGCGGTCGCCACGTTGAACCGGCAGTGGCCCTCAATGAGCAGGTCGACGGACGGGCCGACAGCATCGCGCACCGCCCGGATGATGTCCACTGTCAGGTCGAAATCATAGCGTGACAGTGTCCGCCAGGCGCTGCCGAACGGGTCGAACTTCAGCGCCGTGTAGCCGCGTCCGGCCACGGTCTTTGCCTTTTCGGCGAAGCTCTCCGGCGTTCGCGGACCGCGGTACCATCCGTTCGCGTAGGCGCGCAGCTTATCGTAACAGCGGCCGCCCCACAGATTGTAGACGGGCTGTTTGCAGGCCTTGCCGATGATGTCCCAGCAGGCGATTTCGATTGCCGCGGCGGCGCACATGTGGATCTGCGCCCCCTCCGAATACACGTCACGGATTAACCGCTGGGAGATCACTTCCACCTGAAACGGATCCATGCCAAGGATCAGCGGTTTCAGTTCTTGGATGGCCGCCTCAACGGTCTTGCCGAAATAGTTGAGCGTTCCCTCGCCGACGCCGTGGATCCCTTCGTCGGTCGAGACTTTGGCGAACAACCAGTTCTTCCAGGGATTACCCGCGATGTACGTGTCGATAGCGGTGATTCTCATCATATCGTTCCGACTCTCGACCTACTTTTTCTGTGTGGGTAGCTTCATGGTCGCATATGCCTTGAACATCTCGGCGACCGCTCCGCTCGCCGGATCTCCGGGGTGGATCACTACCCTGTACCGGAAGCGGACCGACTGCCGGGGTTCGAGCGTCAGGCTGCCATCCTGGGACTTGTCGCGAAGAAAATCGTGCAGCCCGAAGGGGTTGGCCGCAAACAGGCCGTAGCTGCGTGAATGCCAGTAGGTCGGGTGCCGGGGGTTGGTCGGATGATCAAGAATCGCGACTCCAAGCTTTTCGCCGTCAATCTCGCCGAAGTAGTCGACCCACGGGGACCGTGTGCCCCAGACGTTCTGCTCGCCTTCCTTGCCATCGGCGCTGACCATCTTGCCAGTCCTGGGGGGGACGGGGGGTGCGTCCTTCCGCGGCTCCTCAAGACCCGAAGCGAGACGCAAAGCGAATGTTCCCTCTTTTGTGTCCCCGAACTTCACCTGCTCGATGGCCGTCAGCAGGATGTCGAAATCCATCATCCGGAGCCGCGGGTGGGAGTAGAAGACGATCGTGCGCAGTTCGTTCAGCAGCGATTTCCCCTTGGGATCCTGCCAATCAAACGACGCCGTCAGTGAGCCCGTTTTTTTGCCGTCCTTGAGATCAAGCACTCTGCGAATCACGACGCGGCCGACATTGGCCCGCGTGTCGCCCGGTTCATTGACCCAGAAGTCGATGCCGTTCACATCGCCATGTGTAAACCAGAGGCCGCGGTGATGCGGATGGTCCCGTGCCTCTCCCTCAACAAGTTCCATCGGGAAGCGGCGGGTCACGACCGTCCCGCTGGCCGCCCGCAAGGGGTGCAGAAACGGCTTTGAGTAGGCCGAACCGATGAACAAATCCGTGAAGGGCTTACCGTCGATTTCGACCGCGATCCGGTCAGTTCCCTGGGTGAGTTTGACCTGTGCCCCGAGGGATGAAGCTAACGATATGAAGACAAGGATCTTGCGCATCATGTCCGACAGTACAGCACAGCCGGACGGGGCCGCTCAAGTGACGGCCCGCGGCTGTATCCGGTAGCCCGCCGGCAAAATGCGTGCCTTCCCGCTTCGGTGCTATCATGAGAGCGAGCGAATCTCCAAGGGAGGAATACGGATGGGTCCGCTGGGCTGGCAGGAAACGGTGTTCATCTTTCTGCTCGCCTTGCTCGTCTTCGGTCCGAAGAAGTTACCGGAGTTGGGCAAGACGATCGGGAAGGCCATCACCGAATTTCGCCGCGCTTCGAACGATCTGAAGGCGACTTTCGATCGGGAAATGAACAGCCTGGAGCGGGAAGGTGAATCATTGAGGGAGATCACCAGCAGTTACCACAACGAAATCACGAGCAACTACAACTACGACTCTTCCTACAATTATGAGGACAGCTACTACGGCTCGTCCTCGAACGATTCCACCGCATCAAACTCGTCCACTGTAAGCGCATCCGCAACTGAGGGCGCTGAATCGACGACTGGAGTTGCTTCGGATTCCGGCGAGGCCACGGCCTCCGCCACGGGGGAGCAGGAGACCCTGCAAGCGGATGCCGGCGGCGCCGAATACGGCAACCCGGTGGAGGAGCCACAGCCGGCGTCTTCGGCCGGTGATTCCTCCGCGCCTGAGTCCAAGGCAGTTACGACGTAGGGCAACCTCGAGAATTCATGGGCATCGACGAAGAACGCACGGGAGGCTCGCCTCCTGAAAGTCAGGACTCGTCCGAGGAGGGGAGCGTGTCTCCCGAGTCGGATGGGCGCGCCGGCGAGTCCGGCTACGGCGAGGAGTCTTACGTACATGACGACGCCTCGCCCGCCGTCACGAAGGTCGAGGAGAAACCGGCGCCAGCCGCCGAATCCGGGGGCGGTGGGAGCGGCGCACCCCCCAAGTCAGGTTCCGACGGCTCCGACGATGGCAACGACGACGAAGAGGGCATGCTCCGGATGTCCTTCATGGAGCATCTGGAGGAACTGCGGCGGCGGCTTCTTTTCAGCCTTGCCGGCGTCGGCGTCGCGTTCGTACTTTGCCTGGTCTTCGCCAACCAGCTTTGGCTGATCGTCAGCCAGCCGGCGGTGGACGCCCTGCGCCGGATCGGGGCCGAACCGAACCTCGCGCAAATCACACCGATGGACGCGTTTACCACTATCTGGGTGAAGGTGCCGATGCTCACGGCAGTGTTCCTGGCTTCGCCATGGGTGCTCTACCAGGTCTGGGCCTTCATCGCGCCGGGGCTCTACAAACGCGAGCGCCGGTGGGCAGGGCCCTTCGTCATCTGCACGGCGGGGCTTTTCATCCTCGGTGGCTTATTCGCCTACTTCATCGCCTTTCGATTCGGACTGGAGTTCCTGCTCAGCATCGGCCGGGACATCAACGTGAAGCCGGTCGTATCGCTGACCGAGTACTTCGATCTGTTCGTCAACGTCACACTCGGTATCGGCCTGGTCTTCGAGCTTCCTGTCCTGCTGTTCTTCCTCACGCTGTTGAGGATCGTCAACCCGTCTTTCCTGCTTCGGAACACGCGATACGCAATCCTGCTCATCGTCATTCTCGCCGCGGTCATCACTCCAACGCCGGATGTCTTCAATCTGATGCTGTTTTCGGTGCCCATGTGCCTCCTGTACTTTGTGGGCATCTTCGCCAGCTACCTGCTGGTGTTGCATCGCGAGAATCGCCGGTTCCCGTGGGGCGTAACGCTGCTCGTGCTCTTCGCCATATTGCTTGTGGCTGCGGGCGCCGTCTACCTCGCGATAGCAAAGTACGGCTTCCATCTCGTGCCGAAATGGCCGTTTCTGATTCGCTGACACCGCAGCCTGCTGGATTCAGCGGATTCGTTGTTATACGATATCTGCGATACCGGCGGAGATGCCGCTCGAGTCGCGGACATGGACCTATACAAAGCCATTCGTGAGCTTTACGAGGAGAAGAAGCGGCTTGAGGAGGCGATCGCCTCGCTTGAGGAACTGCTGGAGGCGAAGGCCGTCACTGGGAATTTGAACCTGGATGGTCTTAGAAAACGCCGCGGGCGTAAGAGCATGAGCGCGGAAGAACGGCGTATTGTGTCGGACCGGATGAAGAAATACTGGGCACAGCGTCGCGCCAAGGGCGGCAAGTCCGCCTGACCCCTCGGCACATAGATTCGTTAGGACGTCTCCTTCTTGAAGTACCACAACCAGAAATACTGCTCGCCCGCCCCGTGACGGTAACGCGGATCGAAACCGCAGCGTAGGGCCATTTCCACCGCATCCCGGTCAGAGATGGGCACTCCAAGCCAGGTGTCTTCGGGCGATGTCTTCAGTGCAATATTCCCTTGGACCTGAAACTTGAACAGTGCGCCCGACCGCAGCAACCGGTGGACTTCGCGAATGTAGTTTTCGATGATTTCCCTGCTAGGAATGTGTTGGAAAACAATGCTCGAGAATGCGAAGTCA
The DNA here is from genome assembly GCA_035455185.1 of Bryobacteraceae bacterium. Classification (GTDB taxonomy): domain Bacteria; phylum Acidobacteriota; class Terriglobia; order Bryobacterales; family Bryobacteraceae; genus JAEHDI01. The sequence continues at coordinate 20,168 of DATIFQ010000403.1, forward strand.
AACGGAAGGTCGGGTAGAACAGACAGGTCCATTCCGTTGTTCTTGTGGATATGAACCTTCGGGCGATCCTTGAGTGCCTGCCGGGCCAGCTCCACCATCTCGCTGCTGACGTCCACACCGTGAACTTCCCCGAAAATCTCCGAGAGGGCGTGCGTGACACGGCCTGCGCCACAGCCGATTTCCAGCACGCGCATTTGTGCGGGATC
>DATIFQ010000404.1:0-41265 GCA_035455185.1 Bryobacteraceae bacterium
GAGCCCCACTACTTTTTGGCCGGATTGAAGAATTCTTTTCAAAAGCCACGAAATAAGTGGCTTCATTTGCGCCGTCAAACCTTAGAATAGACTCGCAGGACAATACCTCTGGAGAAATCTATGACCAGACAGGGATCCGCACGCTGGGAAGGCGCACTCCGCGACGGCAAGGGTACCCTCACCACGGAAAGCGGCGCCCTCCTGAAAACACCATACTCCTACCCGAGCCGCTTCGAAAACTCCGCCGGAACAAATCCCGAAGAGCTGCTGGCGGCCGCCCACGCCGGTTGCTTCACCATGGCTCTGACGGCGCAACTTGGGTCCTCCGGCGTCAAGCCGGACAGCATCTACACAACGGCTACGGTCACACTGGAAAAACAGCCGAGCGGTTACATGATCTCCGGTGTGCATCTCGACGTGACGGCCAGAATCCCCGGCATCGATGCACTGCTGTTCGAGAGAGCAGCCGCTCAGGCGAAGGCGACCTGCCCGATATCCACCGTTCTGAAAACCAAAATCACGCTCGAGGCGCGACTCAGCGCGATGTGACGGAGGGAATCCTGCTGATCCGTCACCTTGCCCTCCGGACCGGCGAAACGATCACCTTCTTGGCGGCGCCTGCCGGCACGGCGACGTCGATTCCCTCGATCAACTCGCTGCCCAGCCTGATCTCCTCCTTGCCGCTAATGGCGTCTCGTACCGTGTATAGCGTGTTCTCGTCTACCGTGTGCCACTCCGGCCATTCGTTGAGCCGGGCGTAGTTTTTCGTCAGGTTCAACACCCGCCGATGGCGCGCGTAGTCGAACGCCACCCGCCCCGACCAAGGCTTCGGAGAATGAACGCTGACGAGCAGCCGCTCGCCGTCTCGGACGGCGCCAAGTTCCACGTCGGGCGCCCAGTCTTTCAGATAGCAACCCTGTGTTTTCATCATCGCGTACAGCAGCAGCGTCCGGTTCCAGTTCCCGTCGCCGTACCATCGCTCGATCGTCCCGTCCGGCCTTTGGTACGCGATCAGCGTCTTCATCTCCGACTCGATCCAATCCAGCGCTTCCGGCACAGGTTCGCGAGCCACCAGGTACAACGCGCTCTCGATCGAATCGGCGTACCCGTCCATGCTTCCGCTTTCCCAGTCGTAGTTGCGGTACTTCGGTAAATTTGTGAGTACTCGCCGCACGGCGTCGCGATACTTCGTGTCGCCCGTGACCTGATAAAAGGCGTAGACTGCCGCGTACACATAACCCCAGTTGTCGGAGAGCCTGTCGTTGCGTGGCGCCAGGTCTCGGTTCGCGACTTCGTTGTACAGCATCCCATCAGGGTTGGCTGACTCCAGAACCCGGTCCAGCATCCGCCGGATCACAGGCAGCCAGGTTTTCCCCCGCTCCCGGCCCATATCGGTCTCTAGCGCGTGTAGTAACACCAAACCCACGATCACTTCGTTGCCGTGGTCGCGAAACCGCGTGTGGCCGGCGTCGGATAGTTTGCGGAAGTCCCATCGATACCCGGGAAGGTATCCGTTGGCCGGAAGGATCTCCTGAACGTACGCATCTCCTATCTCCTCGGCCCATCGCAGGAATCTTGGGTCCGCAGTCATCGGAATCAGGCGGGCGAGCGTCTGCAAAACGTCCCCGTTCAATTCCGCACCGTCGTCAGGAAGGTTGCCGAACCGGGTCTCGACCGGCGCGTGCGCCGCGAAGTCCGCGGTCATGTCAACCATCCGGTGGAACCAGGGTGTCCGCCCGAGCAGTTCCGTCACCGAGACCAGCCCGTCCTTGGCGTATTCCCCTGCCCCAAAGAAACTCGGCGGGCCGAGTTTCCGCGTCTTGAAATCCAGGTTGCCCGGTATCGAGCCCGCGGCGTTCGTAAATCGGATCTCATTCCGCAGCATGTCGATCATGCGGCCGCGATATACCTGCGGATCAGTGAAGAACGCGGTCAGGATCAGATACGGGTAATTGTCGGCTCCGGAGTTATGCGGTGTGTACGCCGACTCCACGTTCGCCTTGCCGCGGATGAGACCCGGCAACCTGTCAGGCAGCAGCAGTGTCTCGCGGTCCGCGTAAGAAAGCCAGGCGTGAAGCATCTTCCGAGTCCGGCTGAAGATATCGTCCACTCGCGTTCCGTTGGCGCGAGCAGTTTTCCAGAGCTCGCCCTCGGAACCGTATCCAGGCGCCGCCAGGATCGCCAGCAACAGAAATCGCAGTAAATGGGGTCTCATGGTCGCTTCCACGCACGTACAATAGTAGTAAATCGATGCGACATCTCACCTGGATTTCGCTCGCCCTTTGCCTGATGGCAGTGACGCGATGTGGCGCGGCCGGGAATGGGCAGGCCGAAATCGTCGACGCGAAAGCCATCTGGGGCCGTGCCCCGCATAACGCCTTCACCGATCTCGCGCGATTCAAGGGTCGCTGGTATTGCACGTTTCGCGAGGGACAAGGCCACGTCTCCCCCGGCGGGGAGCTGCGTGTCCTGTCGTCGGCGGACGGTGAAGTCTGGGGCTCCTCGGCCCTGTTGTCGATGCCAGGCGCGGACCTGCGTGACCCCAAGCTGAGTGCGACCCCGGACGGCCATCTGCTGCTGATGGCCGCCGCGGCCTGGCCCCCTCCCGCCGAGGTGACTCACCGCAGCGTTACCTGGCTTTCAAGCAACGGCAAGGAGTGGTCGGGCCCGGCAGAGGTCGGCGACCCGAACGTCTGGCTGTGGCGCGTCTCTTGGCACATGGGACGGGCCTACGGGCTGGGCTACAGCACCACAGCCGACCGGTTTGTGCGAGCCTATACGAGCCGGGATGGTACTCGATTCACTTCCCTTGCTGACAGGGTCCTCGATTCCGGCTATCCGAATGAGAGCTCAATTCTCTTTCTCCCGGATAACACCGCCTTGTGCCTCCTCCGCCGCGACGGAGACGACGCCACTGCGCAGCTCGGAAAGGCCGTCCCTCCGTATCGCGGCTGGACCTGGCAAGATCTCGGCGTGAAGATTGGCGGGCCGAACATGATCCGGCTCCCTGATGGCCGCATCGTGGCGGCCGTGCGGCTCTACGACCGACGAGCCCGCACGTCGCTTTGCTGGCTAGACCCGGAACAACCAAGACTGGATGAATTCCTCACGCTTCCCTCCGGCGGTGACAACAGCTACCCCGGGCTTGTTTTTCATGACGGTCTCCTTTGGGTGAGCTATTATTCGTCTCACGAGGGCAAGTCAATGATCTACTTGGCAAAGGTTCGTATTCCGCCCGCTGAGGAATTGAAACCTGAGCGCAAACCAGCCTGGCAACCCAGGCATTCGGCAATGGGGAGGTGAGTATGGCGGTTGGGGATAGCGCAATCCGTGACCAGTTGCTTTTTCGCAGGGATCGCCTTCAGACGGCCATGCCCGGCGCGCCCACGCAAGCCCGGCTTGCCCAGCTCCTCGATGAAGTGGACGCCGCCTTGACCCGCCTCGATGACGGCACATTCGGCCTTTGTGCAACTTGCCACGATCCCATCGAGCCCGACCGGCTTGCGGCCGACCCTCTCGTCCAGTATTGCCTCGACCATCTGACGCCTGACCAGCGTCGGGCTCTCCAAATGGATCTCGACCTGGCCTCGCACATCCAGCGCGGCTTCCTGCCCGAGCGCACCGTCAACACGGCCGGCTGGGAGGTCCACTACCACTACGAGCCCGCCCATGCCGTCAGTGGCGACTACTGCGACGTTCTCCGGGCCAGCCCGGACGGCCTCTTCTTCCTCATCGGTGACGTGTCCGGGAAGGGTGTGTCCGCCTCGATCCTCATGGCTCAGCTTCATGCCATCTTCCGTAGCCTGACTTCGAACCACTTGCCCGTTGACGAGCTCGTCGCGCGCGCAAACCGGATCTTCTGTGAAAGCACGCTGGCCGCCTACTATGCTACGCTCGTCTGCGGCAGGGTGGATCGTTCCGGGCGCCTTGAACTCTGCAACGCGGGCCACTGCCCGCCGCTCCTGGTGCGCGGGTCTGAGGTCACGAAGATCGAAGCCACCGGGCTCCCGGTCGGCCTTTTCTGCAGCGGCCACTACTCTGCCAAGGGCCTGCAGCTTTCCGCCGGCGACATGCTGTTCCTGTACACCGATGGCCTCTCGGAAGCACGAAATCGCGCCGACACCGAGTACGGTGAAGAGAGACTCGCCGAATTGCTGTGTGCCCGTCCGGGACTTTCACCCCACGAAGTCACCTCCGAGTGCCTTAAGGATCTGGCGAAGCACCTCGGGACCGCGCCGAAAACGGACGACCTCACGATCATGGCCCTTCGCTACAGCGGCAAGGCTTGACTACCGTCCCGTCTGACACCGCGCCGGGGATTCAACTCCGAAATCCGTAACGGAATCCGTTCTCCGCGATGTGCCGCAGTTCGTACTCCGCAAAGCCAAGCTCCCGTGCGGCAATCTCATACTCACGTGTCAGTGTTGTGTGAAACATCGCCGGATCGTCGGTGTTCAGAGTAATCGGTACACCCGCGTCGTACAGCCGCCGCACCGGATGCTGTCGCAGTGAACCGACGGATCCGGTGCACACGTTGCTCGAGATGGAAACCTCCAGCGGGATGTTGTGGTCGCGCAGATGCTTCATCAGTACCGGGTCCTCGATCGATCTGATGCCGTGTCCGATTCGCTCCGCCCCCAGTTCCAGTGCGGCCCAAACGGAATCCGGCCCACCCGTCTCCCCGGCATGCGCCGTCAGGTGCAGGCCGGCCTTTCTCGCTATTCCGAACGCTTCTCCGAACAGCCGCGCCGGCCCGCGGTCCTCGTCCCCGCCGATTCCGAAGCCAACGACGCCATCTCCGGTCCTCTCAGCGGCGAGCTCCGCCACCCGGTTCACGTGTTCCACGCCGAACTGACGTACTGCATCGAACAGCCACCACACTGTCACCCGCGAATCCAGCGCCTCCCTCCTCATAGCGTCAAAGATAGGCGCAATTTCCAGCCCGCGCCAGATCGCAATGCCGACGGAGAAGATGATCTCCACGTACTGCACGTTCTCCGATTCCAGCCGCTCCAGCAGCCTTCGGGTCGCCAACGCATATTGTTCCGGTGTTCCGAGCTGATCGACTACCCACTTGAAGCTTTTGAGGAACTCGAGGAAATTCGTGTACTCGTAGCGTTCCCGGATTTGTTCAAGGCTCAACACAGGCGCGAGTTCCAGGAGCGTCTCCGGTTCAATCGCACCTTCCAGATGCACGTGCAGCTCCGCTTTGGGCAAAGCGTGATAGAAGTTGCCCATCCCTGCCATAATAGCGTTCGATGAAACAGTCCGAAATCGAAGCGATTGTTGGCGGCTATCATGGCGACCCCTTCGGGATTCTCGGGCCGCACGCCGATGCGAAAAACGGAAACTCAGCCCGATGGGAAGTGCGAGCGTTCCTCCCTCAAGCGGCTGAAGCTTCCACATTGATTGGTGGCGCTGCATGGCCGATGGAAAAACTCCAGCGCGACGGCTTCTATGTCGCCGTGCTCGATGACGAACCGAAATCCTACCGGCTGCGGCTCAAGTTGTGGAACGGACACACCGTCGAGATCGAAGATCCATACCGTTTCCCCCCGCTGCTCAGCGGGTATGACCTTCATCTTCACGCCGAAGGCACCCTTCACGAGGCCTTCCACACGCTTGGCGCGCACCTCGTTCAGTGCGATGGCGTCACAGGCGTTCGATTCGCGGTCTGGGCGCCCAATGCCGAGGTCGTCTCGGTCGTCGGTGACTTCAACGAATGGGACACTCGCCGCCACCCCATGCGTCTGCGCGAAGGCGGCGTCTGGGAGATCTTCATTCCTGAAATCGGCGTGGGTCGAGCTTACAAGTATTTCGTCCGGTCACGAGTCCACGGCCACCGGCAGATGAAGGCCGATCCGTATGCGTTTCAGTTCGAGACGCCGCCAAAGTCCGCGTCGATCGTCTCGAATCTGGACTCCTACGACTGGGGCGATTCGGCCTGGATGGATGCCCGCGCACAACGCGATCTGCTCAAGGCACCCGTCTCCATCTACGAGGTCCACCTGGAATCCTGGCTGCGCGGTCCCCATAACAAAATCCTCAGCTACCGCGAGCTCGCCGATAAGCTCGTCGCATACGTCAAGCAACTGGGCTACACTCACATCGAACTGCTGCCCATTATGGAGCATCCTTTTGCCGGCTCCTGGGGTTATCAGGTGATTGGCTTCTTCGCTCCCACCTCCCGCTTCGGCCCGCCCGAGGACTTCATGTACTTCGTCGACCGCTGCCACCAGGCCGGAATCGGGGTCATCGTCGACTGGGTGCCAGCCCACTTCCCAAAGGACGCTCACGGCCTGGCGTGGTTCGACGGAACCGCCCTGTACGAACACGCGGACCCCCGAAAAGGCGAACAGCGCGACTGGGGTACCCTGATCTTCAACTATGGCCGCAACGAGGTCCGCGGCTTCCTGATCTCGAGCGCCCTCTTCTGGCTGAAGCGCTATCACATCGATGGGCTTCGCGTGGATGCGGTCGCGTCCATGCTCTACCTCGACTATTCGCGGAAACCTGGCGAGTGGGTCCCGAACCAGTTCGGAGGCAACGAGAATCTGGAAGCGATCGACTTTCTCCGCAAGTTCAACGAACTCACCCACCAGGTCCCCGGGGCCATCACTGTCGCCGAGGAATCCACGGCGTTCTCGGGCGTCTCGCGGCCCGTTTATCTGGGCGGGCTGGGTTTCACCATGAAGTGGAACATGGGATGGATGCACGACATGCTGAAGTACTTCTCCACCGATCCGGTCTACCGCCGGCACCATCACCAGAACATCACCTTCAGCATGCTCTACGCCTTCACAGAGAATTTCGTGCTGCCGGTTTCCCACGACGAAGTGGTCCACACCAAACGATCTCTGCTCAGCAAAATGCCCGGCGACGAATGGCAGCGCTTCGCCAACACTCGCGCCTTTCTGTCTTACATGTACGCGCATCCCGGCAAGAAGCTCCTCTTCATGGGTTCCGAGATCGGCCAGTATGAGGAATGGAACCACGACGCATCGATTCGCTGGGAACTACTGGAGTTCGATTATCACCGGAAACTCCAGGCGCTCGTCCGCGAACTGAACCGGATTTATCGTTCCGAACCCGCACTCTACGAAGTGGACTTCCAGTGGAACGGCTTCGAATGGATCGACTTGAGCGACGTGGACAACTCCATCATCTCGTTCCTCCGGCGCGCCGCCGATCCGGAAGATCTTCTGCTGTTTACGTGCAACTTCACTCCGGTGCCCCGAGAGGGCTACCGCCTGGGCGTCCCTGCCGCCGGCTATTACCGGGAGGTGTTCAACAGTGACTCGGAGTTGTTCGGAGGCAGCAACATGGGCAACGCTGGCGGTGTCAACGCCCGCCCCATCCCTTGCCACGGCCGCCAGGACAGCATCCAGATCACCCTGCCGCCCCTCGCTGTCGTCGCCTTCAAACGTAGAATGTAGGGCTGTAGTATCGCCTGGGATATACGCATGCAAGCTGGCTTTGACGTCCTTATCATCGGTGGCGGGCACAACGGTCTCGTGGCGGCTTCTTATCTCGCCCGTGCGGGGCGTAGAGTTCTCGTCCTCGAACGCCGTGAAATGCTCGGCGGATGCTCGGTCACCGAGGAGGTCTGGTTTGGCTACCGCGTCTCCACCGCCGCCTACCTCACCAGCCTGCTCGAGGAACGGGTAATCCGTGACCTTGAACTCGAGAAGTTCGGCTACCAGGTCGACGCCAAGGACCCCGCCTTCTTCTCCGCCTTTCCCGACGGGCGTCACTTCTTCATGTGGCAGGATCGCCGGCGGACCCTCGATGAGATCTCGAAGTTCTCCCGCCGCGACGCCGAACGTTACCCCGCCTATGAAGACCACATCGAGCGCCTCTCCCGCATCGTCGCCCCCCTTCTTCTCACCACGCCGCCGCAGTTCCCTCCCCATGGCGCGGCCGAGTTCATCGACTATCTGAAGCTCGCTGCGAAGCTCTACGGACTCGCCAGACGCGACCTCATTCCCCTGGTCCGGATCTTCACGCAAAGCGCCGCGGACTTCCTCAACGAGTGGTTCGAGAGCGAAGAACTGAAGGTTACTCTCGCCACCGACGGCGTGATCGGCGCCAATGGCGGTCCCCGCTCGCCCGGCACCGCGTATATCCTGCTCCACCACTGCATGGGCGGCGTCGGCGGCAAGCGCGGCCTGTGGGGTTTCGTCCGCGGCGGAATGGGAATGGTCGCCGAATCCATCGCCGCGTCCGCCTGCCGTTTCGGAGCGACCCTGCGCACCAGTTCCGGCGTCGAGAAGATCCTCGTGCGGGACGGCCGTGCTTGCGGCGTTGTTCTCTCAGGCGGCGAAGAGATTGCTGCATCAACCGTCGTCTCCAACCTCGACCCCAAGCGGACCTTTCTCGGCCTCATCGACGAGCGCGGCCTCGATCCCGAGTTCGCCGCCGCCATCCGCGCGTTTCGCTGCGAGGGAACGTCATTGAAGATGAATCTTGCCCTCAGCGGTCTGCCCGAATTCCGCGCGCTACCCGGCGCGCCCGGACCGCAGCACCGTGCAACCATGCACATCTGCCCGTCCATCGACTACGTCGAACGTGCCTGGGACGATGCCAAGTACGGCCGTCCTTCCGAGTGGCCCATGCTCGAGCTGACGATCCCGACCATGTACGACGCATCGCTCGCCCCGCCCGGCAGGCACATCATGGGCGTTTTTCTTCAGTACGCGCCCTACACTCTCCGCGATGGCAATTGGGACCAACTTCGCGAATCCTACGCGGACCGCGTCATCGACCTGATCGCCGACTACGCCCCAAACATCCGCGACATCATCGTCGACCGGCAGACTCTGACGCCACTCGACCTTGAACGCCGGTTCGGCATCACCGGCGGTAACATCTTTCACGGCGAGATGAGCCTCGACCAAATGTTCGTCATGCGTCCCGTCGCAGGCTGGGCGCGCTACCGGACGCCGATTCGCGGCCTTTATCTGTGCGGCTCCGGCGCCCACCCCGGCGGCGGCGTCATGGGTGCCCCGGGGTACAACGCAGCGCGCGAGATCCTGAAAGACACGTAGTCGGAGAGCCTGCTTTCAGAAAATTACACAAGTCTTACACTCCACAAGGGAAACCCCTGTTAGTCTGAAAAAGTACGGCTGTATCTGGGAGATCTCGTGACTACTGATGTGATTCGTATGCCCCACGACCGGGCTCTGAACTGGCCCACTACGACCGCTTTCGCGCTCTTCCACTTGGGGGCTGTCGCGGCGCTATTCACCTTCAGTTGGACTTCTCTCGCCGCTGCGGTCTTTCTGTACTGGATGACGACAGGTCTCGGTATCAGCATGGGCTACCATCGCCTGCACACCCACCGCTCGTACCGCGTACCCGTGTTTCTCGAACGATTCTTTGCCGTGTGCGGCGCCTTGACGCTTGAGGGCGGTCCGATCTCCTGGGTTGCGATCCATCGGATCCACCATCAGAAGTCCGATCAGCCCGGCGATCCGCATTCCCCGCGCGATGGCGCGTGGTGGGCGCATATGGGCTGGATTCTGTTTGGAGAAACCAACCACAACAACACCCGGGGCATGTCGAAGTATGCGCCAGATCTGGCAAAGCACCGTTTCTATGTCTGGCTGAACAACTACCACTGGGTTCCGACGGTCGTGCTCGGGCTCCTGTTGCTCGCTTTCGGGGGTCTTTCCCTGATGCTGTGGGCCGTTTGCCTCCGTGTGGTCTTCGGCCTCCACGCCACCTGGCTGATCAACTCCGCCACTCACATGTGGGGCGCACGCCGCTTCGCCACTCGCGACGATTCCCGCAACAACTGGTGGGTCGCCCTCATCACCTTCGGCGAAGGCTGGCACAACAACCACCACGCGCACCCGACCTCCGCACGACACGGCTTGGCCTGGTACGAATTCGACCCATCTTGGATCCAGATCCGGCTGCTCAGCCTGCTCGGAATCGCTAAGTCCGTCCGCGTCGCACGAGTTACCGATTCCACTGCCGGCCGCCAAGCCGCATAATAGTCCGCCTTGGATGCGCCGGACTCCTTATCCGGCATAAGCTGAAGTCATGGTAACCGCCGGAAGGCGAAAATCCATCGCATTTGTAATCTCGCTTGGCGCCGGACTGGTCCTGGTCATTCTGCTCCTCTATATCGGCTGGGTACTGCTCGGCTGGCGCACCGGCATCCTCCTCTTTTTCGGCGTACTGATGCTGGCCATGGTTATCAGCGGAATCGTCATAAACACCATATTCCTTGTCCGTGAGATCCGGCGAAACGAACAGCACAACGCCTTCATCAACGCTGTTACCCACGAGCTCAAAACCCCTGTGGCCTCCATCCGGCTGTACCTCCAGACACTCCAGAAACACGAGGTTGCCGAGCTCAAGCGGAACGAGTTCTACCGCATCATGCTGGATGACAGCGACCGCCTCCTGGCCACCATCGAACAGATCCTCCGCACCGGACGTCTGGCTTCCACCCGGCACGGACTCAACGTTGCACCGATCGATCTCGGAGGCGTTGTGGAAGAATGCCTTGCCCGGGCCAGGACTCTCCACAACGCGTCCGCTCAATCATTGCGATACAGCCGTGGTCCCCAGGTCACGGTTCTCGGAGATCCCGACGACGTGCAGGCCGCCGTCTCCAACCTCATCGATAACGCTGTCAAGTATTCCGGAAGTGATGTGGAAGTGACCGTCGAGCCGCCCGAAACCGGCGGGAAGTACGTGTCGGTGCGCGTGAAAGACCACGGACCCGGCATTCCCAAGTCCGAACTGAACCGCATCTTTAGACGCTTCTACCGCATTCCCGGGCCAATTGCCGCCCGTGTCAAGGGAACCGGGCTCGGGCTTTTCATCGTCCGGTCCGTCGCCAAGCGGCATGGCGGCCGCGTCTGGGCCGAAAGTGAGGGGCCGGGGCGAGGCAGCACCTTCGTGCTGCAATTCCCGGTTTCGAAATGAGCAGGATACTCGTGGTCGAGGACGAGCAGCACCTTGCCGAAGGGCTTCGCTTCAACCTGGAGGCCGAAGGCTATCAGGTGGATGTGGTCGAGACAGGAGAAGCCGCGCTCGACCTGTTGGTCGAACATCCGGCCGCCTTCGACGTCGTAGTGCTTGACGTCATGCTGCCCGGCGTGGACGGGTTCACCGTGATGTCAGAGATGCGGCGTTCCGGTCAGTTTGTTCCCACACTCATGCTCACCGCGCGAGGTCATCCCGAGGATGTCTTGCGTGGCTTTGCCGCCGGGGCGGACGACTATCTTCCTAAACCGTTCGAACTGGTGATTCTGATCGCGCGCATCCATGGCTTGCTGCGTCGCCGCGAGTGGCTGCGTGCCTCCCAGCACAGCGATACGTCATCGTTTGGGTCCCGGGATACCTACGCGTTCGCCGGCAAGTCCGTCGATTTCGACCGCCTCGAATTAAACGTACGCGGACAGGTGTTCCAGTTAACGCTGATGGAAGCAAACGTTCTACGCTACTTGACCAGCCACGAGGGCACGCCGGTATCCCGCAAGAAGATGCTCGAAGAGGTTTGGGGTCTCCACGTCGACACCGACACCCGCGCCATCGACAATTTCATCGTCCGCCTCCGCCGCTACATCGAGGACGACCCGACCCGTCCGCGCCATCTCCTCACCGTTCGCGGCATCGGCTATCGCTTCATCGCCTCCCCAAAATAGCGACTCCCGGGGAAACCGGAGCCTCTGTGGCTACAGATTCGCGTCGGTTTCGAGGCTTCGCCACAGATACCAGCTTGCCATTGTGCAGTACGGACGCCACTTCCGCGCCATCTCCTCCATTTCAGCCGGCGACGGTAGCGTCTCGAGCGCGTAAGCTCTCCGTATGGCCGCTCGAAGCCCAAGATCCCCCACCGGCATTACGTCAGGGCGCCGCAGGGCGAAGATCAGGAACATGTGGACCGTCCACACACCGATTCCTTTGACTTTCGTGAGGCTCTCCATTACCTCTTGGTCGGACAGTCGCTCCATCGCCGGGAAGTCGATTTCCCCAGTCAGTACCCTCTCCGCCAAGTCGCGGATGTAGGCGATCTTCTGGCGCGACAGACCGAGTTCACGCAACTTGGCCGGCTCGAGCGTGAGCACTGCCTTGGGCGTCACCCGTCCGTCGCCTGCAGCCGCCGCCAGCCGGCCGAAAATCGTGGCCGCCACTTTTCCGCTAAGCTGCTGATACACAATAGCCTTTGCCAAAGCCTCGAAGCCCGGCTCGATGAACCGGATGCGGCATGGCCCGATCTCCCCGATCAGGCGAGCCAGCACGGGATCGGCTCGCCTCAAATGGTCCAGCGCCTTACGCATCGGTAACACAATCAGCGGCGGATGCATCCAACAGTATGTCATTGTACCGGTATGAGGCCCCTCAATCTGTTCGCCGTCGCCGTCGCCGCGATGCTCATCGCGCCGGCCCAGGAACCTCAGGAAACCCCCACGATCAAGGTGGAAGTCGACGTTGTTAACATCCTCTGTTCCGTCCGCGACAAGCGTGGCAGCCTCATTTCCACCCTCGGCAAAGATGATTTCGTCGTCAAGGAAGATGGCAAGGCCCAGGACATCCGTTACTTCGCCCGTGAAACCGACCTTCCGCTCACCCTCGGACTTCTTGTTGATGTGAGCAAGAGCCAGGAGCACCTGATCGAGATCGAGCGCCGCGCCGCGGCGCAGTTCTTTTCCCAAGTGCTTCGCAAGAAAGACATGGCGTTCCTCATTAGCTTCGGCCCCGAGGTCGAGCTTTTGCAGGACTACACAAATTCCCAAACGCTCCTGCGTAACGGTCTCGACGAGCTCCACGTGCGAGGAGCCGTCGGCGGACCTCTGCCGGGCCCGGTACCCACAATCTCGCAACCTCGGGGAACCGTGCTCCACGATGCTGTATATCTGGCGTCGAACGAGAAATTGCGCGGTGAGGTCGGCCGTAAAGCGATTGTGCTCATCACGGACGGCATCGACACCGGCAGCCGGGTGAAACTCGAACAGGCGGTCGAGGCCGCTCAGAAAGCCGATGCGATCGTTTACAGCATTTACTATTACGACCCTTCGGCCTACTACCAGGGCGGTTTCTCCTTCGGCGGCGGGAACGACTCGGCCCTTCGCAAGATGTCCGAGGAGACCGGAGGCCGCGTCTTCAAAGTGAGCAAGAAGAACACGCTCGACGACATCTTCAAGCAGATTCAGGAGGAGATGCGAAGCCAGTACTCGATCGGTTACTCGCCCGCGAATCCCGCAAAGGACGGTTCGTTCCGACGACTCGAGGTGGACACCGCCCGGAAAGACCTGAAGGTCCAGGCGCGCAAGGGATACTACGCGGTCAAGGCCGGCTCTTAGTGAGCAAGCCCTCGCGCCGATTCAGGTAGTCCGTGACCGCTTCCGATAGCGGTGGCATCGGTGCAATCCCGGCCGCTTCTACCTTTGCGTTGGAGAGCGCTGAGTACTTCGGCCGGCGCGCGGCCGTGCGGTACTCGCGCTCATTGGTCGCATGAAGCCTCGGCGTAAGCCCGGCGGCCTGAAAGATCACCTTCGCATATTCGAACCATGAGGTCGCCATGCCGCCCCCGATGTGAAACAGCCCCGAGAGGTTCTTCTCCACAAGGTCGGCCGTCCTCGACGCAAGTGCGGGCGCGTACGTCGGTGACGCGAAATGATCCTCCACTACGCGGATCGGCTGGCCGGTTGTCACGATGCGGAGCATTACCTCGACGAAATTCCCCCGTGCCGTCGCCAGCCCGCCGGGCCCAAATACACCCGACGTCCGGATCAGTAACGGACGCTCGAGGTATGCCCGCGCGAAGAACTCCCCGGCCAGTTTGGAAACGCCATACGCGTTAAGCGGCCGCGGACTATCCTCTTCGGTATAAGGACGCCCCAGGGTGCCGTCGAAAACGTAGTCCGTCGAGTAGTGCACCAGCCGGGCGCCCACTTGCCGGCATGCTACCGCGATGTTCTGCACCGCCAATGCGTTCACCGCGAACGCAGGCGCCGGCTCCTTCTCCGCGACGTCCACTTGGTTGTAAGCGGCGGCGTTGATCACCACGGCGGGATCGAACTGCGCGACGCAGTCCTCGACACGCGATGCTTCCGTGATGTCTACCTCTCCCCGGTCATACCCCGCGACCCGGTAGCCCCGGTTCGTGAACTCCCGCACCAGTTCGACGCCGAGCTGTCCGGCATTTCCGAAGATCAGTACTTTCCTGGGCATCAAACGGCTAGGATAGCGCGAAACCAGCCTGAAATCGCCTACTTCTTCGTGCCGAATGTGATGTTCACGGTGGTCTCCCCTGACCCAGGGTTCAAGATCACCGCGACAGTGCGGCCCTTTGCTTCGTCTGTGCCTGTCACTGACCCGCCCTCGCCGGATTCGTTGGTGGTCACGTTCATGCCGCCTTGCTTGAAAGCGTCCTTGTAAAATGCGATCACCGTAACAGCCGCATCCCCGGTGGTGAAATGAAATGTGCCGCCCTCGCCCTCAGTCCCCTTCATCACGAATCTGCCCTCCGCCTTCGCCCCGGGATAAGGAGGAATCCAGTCTGGCAATTTGTCGGAGCCGGTCCCGAATTCCATCGTCGCCGTCCCGCCCTTGCCCCCTTCCTCCTTGAAAACGATCTTCCCGCGCTTGACGTCCTCAAAGTTCATCGTGACCGTTTTTCCGGTGCTCTTTTCCTTGAGCGTAATGAGACCCTTGCCCTCGTCAACGCTGACCACTTCCACGTCCGGGTTCGTGGCGACGATCATCTTGCTAATCGCAAGCGTGGGGTTGCTCCTCATCAGTTCGGGATCGACTCCGGCCTGTTTGGCTTTGTGATAAACGAAGAGCCCACCACCCACCACCGCCAGCGTTCCCAGCACGAACAGCCCGAGCACAACGATTAAGACCCACCCGAGCGGTCCCATCCTGCGCTTCGCCGGTACTTGGCCTCGCGCCGCCGCTTGGATGTCTGTCGCCGCTCCGGTCGACGGTGTTCCGCCGCTGACCGGAGTGCCGCACTGAGAGCAAAACGTGCCACTGACGGAAGCGCCGCAATTGGTGCAGAAAGCCATACATCCCCCCTTCGGCAACTCTACGCCATTCGCGTTTGGCTGGCAACAGTTCTCTCGGCTGCGGGCCCGTTTGACTCTTCCATCAGCCGCTGCATCAGTCGAGAGAGTTCTTCAGAGATGGTCAGCGCCTGCTCGAGCTGAAGCCCCACCGCGTACAGGTCGCCGTCCGTGCGGCAATACGCCACTTCACCCAAGAGCAGGCTGCCGTCGATGTCAACCCGGACCGCCGCTCCGACCGGCACTCGCGCACGAATCCGAAGACACATCCCCCTGCCGGAGACGTTGACAATCTTGCCGTCCGTTTCGAGCTTCGCTCCGCTCAGAACGGTGACCCGCACAGGCTCGTCTGCTGGAAATCGTGGTTCAGACCTGAGGTCCATCGCCCATAGGATCGGCGATTTCGGACGGAAACCTTAGAGAAGGCGAGAGAGCACCAGCCAGATCGTGATCGCCGCTGCCGCCGCTGTCGTCGCCGCCAGCCAGTGGCGCCTTCGGTAAACCCAATCGATTGCCCGGCTTACAAAGGTCTGGTCCGGCTCCTCGCTGCCGTTCAGGATCCGTAAGGCGACGGCTGAATGCTGGCCCCGCAACGCTCGGACCACTTCCTCCCTACCTCCGCGGTCCGCAATCACAATGGTTGCTGACTCCCATTCTCCGGGTCTGTCGATGAGCTTTCGCCGCACATCCGCCGGGACGTCGTCAATCGAAGGGTATACCTCAGTCGTCTCCCCTACCGAGACGAAAACCGTCGATTTTGTCAGCAGGCGGCGCCTCCGGTTCATCGCGATATTACCCCGCAGGCTGCGTGCTCGAGCACTGAGTCTATGAAACCGAGTGCGGCTCGCGACAGCGCCTTGTCCTTTCGGTAGATCAGCCCGACATGCCGGATCATCGGCTCAGGGGCCAGCGATATCGCCGCCAGTTTCCCGGAATCCACTTCTTCCCGGCAGTGTGACGCCGCCATGAAAGACACCCCCAGGCCGGCAATCACAAACCGCTTGATCATTTCCGTCGAGTCGAGCTCCATCGTGATGTGGATGATGTCCTCGACCAGTTCGAGCCATGCATCAAGCCGCGACCTCGTATTCCCCGTCTTGGGCAGGATTAGCGAACAGCCCGCGAGATCCTGGCAGCTCACGTATTCTTTTCGCGCCAGCGGGTGACCGGCAAGACTGATCAGCTTGATCTCGTCTGAGTGGATCTTCACCACTTGCAGCTTCCGATCCTGCACCGGCAGTTGCGTGAACCCGAAATCCGCCTGGTTCTCCATCACCGCTTCGACCACCCGTTTTCCGTACGAGCGATCCACCATCAGTTGCACGTTCGGGAACCGCTTCGTGTACTCCGAGAAGACCTGCGGCAAGACATAGATACAGGTCGCCTCGTTGGCTGCGATGACAAGCGCCCCACGCGGAACCCTGTCCAGCTCATTGATGGCGTCCTGCGCCCGCCGGCGCAGATCGAGGATCTGCTCGGCATACTCGCGGAAAATCCGGCCGGCCGGCGTGAGCGCGATCCGGCTCCCGAGCCGGTCGAAAAGCGACGTGTTTAGCTCACCTTCGAGTTGACGAATCTGGGCGCTGATGGCGGGCTGCGTCCGAAAACAGGTCTCGGCGGCTTTCGAGAAACTCTTCAGCCTGACGATCTCGAGAAAGGTGTGCAGTTGATCGAGATCCATGCGAGCCCAACTCGATTGTACCAATTGAGGCTCGCCGGACCATCTACCTGGCGGCGGCTGTGTCGAATCAGCCCGAGCGTCTGTCTGCCTGCCTTTGTCAATTGCCCAGCAGCCAGGAAACGGTGCATCGCATCAGCGGCAGGGCTTTGTCGGCCCTGTTCGCAAACGCGCCCGAGTCGTGAGTGCAGCTCGGGTTTTGGGCCGCGGCCACGTAAGCGAGCGAGACGACAAACTCAGGCGCGAACGCGTAGTAGACCACCCGTCCCCTGCCGGCGCGGGTCGAAAGGATGGCCGGCGTGGGCCGGCTCCAATCCGTAGTCTCGAGGAACTGCACATATCCGAGCACTCCCGGATAGTTCTCTGGACGTTGGACCAGGATGTTGGCCTCGGCGCCGTAGGGCAGCACGTTGTCCAACGGCGAGAGCGTCGATTCCACGTCTGAGCAGCCGGTCGGACCCGCAAACTCCGTAACCCGGATGTCCACGCCGGAGGCGAGGTTGAAGCTGCTAAACACCGTCGTCATCGGATCATGCCAAAGCTCGTGGAGCCCGAAGGTGTGCCCTTTCTGCCGACGGAGCCCGTCCGCCTCACGGGGATCGAGGCGTGTCGATTTGTAGCCGCTTCCAAACGTCGCAAGCAGCCGGCCACCCCGCACCACCCACTGATGGATTACCTCGGTCTGTTGCTTGTTGAGGCTCGCCGCGTTGGAGAGGATTAGGACCTTGAACAGGGCTAGGCCGTCTTCTGTGACGTCAGCGTCGTGGATGACCGTAAACGGTATGTCGGGTGACTGGCTGAGCGCGTATTGCCAGCCCATGAAGTACCTTGTGTATTCCTCCCCATCCGGCAGGTAAAAGGGGCAGCCGTTATAGTGGAGTCTGAAAAACTCCTTTGTGTTAGCGGAATCAAGCAGAGCCACTTGAGGCTGTGCCTGAAGAAGCGTAGCCAGCAGGATAGCCGCGATTGCCAGACGCCCCAGAGTCTTCATATAATCACCTCGCCTTTCCTAAAACTCGAAAAACAAGCCCGTGGACAAGCCTGCGCGACGATACGCGGTGAGCTTGTCCTGATAGTCGAACGAAACGACGAAACCCACGTGGCGGGAGAGCCATTTCCGGTAGAACGTATTGATGGAATAACTCAACAACCGAATCTCAGCCGGTGTGATGTCGGTGAAACGGTACTGTTCGCGGCCTCCACCAGCGGTGACGCCGAACCAGTAGTTTCCTTCCGTCCCGTATTGGGCTGCAAGAGTGCCGGCGGCCGAGACGAAGTCGCCCGGTTGGTTCCGGTTGACGAACAGGTTGCCTTCCATAACGAGTTTTTTGTGATAGTAGAGCGCGCCGGCATTGAAGATCTGCCCATGGCCTGGACCGCCATAGTCGAAGCGGGTGAAACCGGCGCCGAGGACGAAATTCCGCGTGGGTGGCACCTTCCAGTAAGCTTTAATGTCGTAGCGCCGTTTGGGAAAAAAGATTGACCGTTCGTTCCGCTGCGGGGCGGCGCTGAAACCCTGCACGGTATAAAAGGACTTGCTCCAGTTGAGGTAAGACAAGAAACCGTAGTTCTGCTGGGTACCTTCGGGCCGCGTCTGGGTGTCAAAAATCAAAGCCGGGACAAAGCGGGGATTACTGCGAATCCACAATTGGCCCTGAAGCCCGCGCCAAGTGCCGAGATTCCGGTTCAGTTGGCTTCCGTACGCCCCAAGTTCGAGGCGCACGGGCAGCACGTCAGACTGTCCGGCGTTGCCGGCGTCCTGCGCGAAGCAACCGGCTACACCAAACAGAGCCAGGCAGACTCGACCGGCTGAATTCAATAGCACCGAAGCTCCTTTCAGACGCGTAGCAACCGTGACGTCTGAATTTTCCTCCGCTTCCGCCAGTCCTCAGCTCCGGCAGCATCCACCACCATCACGCCGCCGGGGGAAGCCAATTTCCCACAGACAACCACGTTGTTTTCCACCCAAATCCCGTCCCCCGCGTAAGCTACCACCGGTGCCTCCTTGCCGGCGCCACGCGTCCCCTCGCTGATCAGTAGCGATCCGAAAGCGTGGACAACCGCGGCAAAGCGGCAGTCAGGGGCCAGGTAAATATCTCCGCCTGCTACAAGGTTGCCTTCGCAGAACCCGCCTCGGCCGATGTGTAACGATCTATCCGACTTGAGGTCGTGTCGCACCGCGCTGCGCGGTGGGAGATGGCAGCGCCCCTTTACGATCAGCTTCGCACCCACCCGGAGAGGCCGGCTTGGTGTGAGATCTCCCGCGTAGTGCCAACTATCGGCACTCATGCGCACGACCTTCTTCGGGTCTACGCCCGCATCAAGCAACGCTTGCTCCGCCGTCGACGACTCGTCCGGAGGCGGAATCTCCACGAGATCATCGGGCGGAGGCAGGTCCTGACTCGACGGGGAACCGTTCGAACCGGGCGTGCTGACGCGAGGAGCAAAGACTGACAAAACCCGGCAACCCATACCAAGTCGCACTGCCGTCCGTGACGTCACCCGCGCTCCCACGCGGCAATCCGTCCCGAGGATCATTTCACCGGTGCTGTCCAGCCACCGGGCGGCCGTTACACCGTCTTCCAGAACCGCGTTACCGTCCGCCGCCAAAGATTGCAGCCGTGAGCCATGCCCGATCCGTGCACTGCCACGGGTGTAAATCTCGCGGAAGAACTCGCAGCCTGACCCGCAGGAAAAATCTCCGTCTACCACCCAGATCGCATCGGACTCGTGTCGATCCCCAATGGCCATTGGACCGGTGGCGCGAATTCGTTCATGGCCCTTGAGAATAGTGCGCTCCGTGCCGGTCACGGTTAGCGCCGGCAGTTGCAGCCATTCCTTGACTTTCAATCGGAAAGACTGGGGGAGGCAGTCCTCCATCCTCACGTAGGTGACGTCGATCTCAAGGGAGGGCCTTCCCTTCAGCCTCCTCCATTGGCGGTGTGCCAGGTAGAAATGCAAGTACAGAATCAGTGCAAGTACGCCGGCGAAGATGAGGAAGCGCCAAGGGATCACTGTTCTGACTCAGTGCTGAATGTATATGTGTAAGCGCCACTCGGTCGCTGGCTGAACAAGCCGCGGCCGGATCCGTTGCCATTCCGAAACTGTTCGCCGTTGCTGTTCTCGCGGAAACGCTTGGTCTTGTGCCAGCGCGGTCCCCGGGATCCCCACACGCGGCCTACGTAGTAACGTAGCAGGGCGCCGCAGATTGCGGCTGTACTGGCAAAGAAGTTGAACAGATTTACCGGGATGAGCAGGACGCGCCGGGCGTCGCCATCCAGCAGGGCGGCGGCGCCGAGTTCGAAAAACGTAGCCTGGTTGCCGAAGACCTGGTAGCCCGCGAAGGCCAGTGCAAGAAGCAGGGGAGGCACGGCCGATGCCTCCGGGCTGAAGAACAATACCAACGACGCCAGCCAGCCCAGCACCAGAATCGGCGCGGTAAGATAGCAGCCCAGGACGAAGAGCGCGTCCACTTTTTCCGGACGGGACAGAAACTTCGATCCGGAGACCGAAGACCACAACCGGTGCAGGCAGTCCGTGTGGCCGGTCGCCCAGCGCGCTATTTGGCGTTTCCTGACCTCCCACGCCTCGGGAACCTCCTCGTAACACTCGGCGCGATTGACGTAGGCGACCTTCCATCCTTTCGCAATCAGCCGGAACGTCAGGTCCGTGTCCTCGGTGAGCGATTTCGTATTCCAGCCGCCAACAGCACGCAGCGCCGACGCTCGCACGCCGCCGACCGTCCCTCCGAACTGCGGAGTCAAGCCGAGATTGTAGCGGGCCTGCTGCCCGACCTGGTAACCGGCAGCGCGTTCCAGCCCCAGCAGTGCGGCGAGCAGCGTCGACCCGGAGTTGTGGGGAACCACGCGGCCCATCACTGCCCCAACTTCGGGATCACAGAAGGGGGCGGTCAACTGCTTCACCATCGCGCGTCCCGGAAAGTAATCGGCGTCGAACAACAACAGAACCTCTCCGGACGCCTGCCGCGTCGCAAGTTCGAGGGCGGCGGCTTTGCCGCCTTCTCCGTCGCGGCGATGAATGGCTTTGATGACCGGGTATCGCGCGGCGAAATCGCTGATGATTTCTCCCGTCCGGTCCTCCGAGCGGTCGTCAATCGCCAGAATCTCGATCCGGTCCCGGTCGTAATCGCCTTCCACCAACGCTTGAAGCAAGTCGGCCGCCACTTTCTCCTCGTTGTGCATCGGCACGAGCACCGAAGTACGGGGGAGGAAGTAGCCGGTTATCTCCATCATGTCGCGGGGGCGGCGTATCGAGAGGCGGTATAGGGCGAGCGTGTAGTGACGCAACCCGTAAAGCGCCAGCACGGCGATGGCAAACAGCAAACACCCTTTCGCGACAAGGATCAGGATGGTCATAGCGCCTTCCTCCGCCAATAGCGGGAAGCGTTCCAGTGGACGGCCATCGAGTAGAAGACCATCAGGTAGATCATGTCGGCGAGGACACCGAGAGCGAACCAGAGTATCGGAACGAAAAGGATCCCGGAATAATGCATGACCGCGAGACAGAAGGCCATCCGGACCGCCGACCAAAATATTCCAAAGACCTGCACCAGCACCGTAAGCGTCACGCCGATGAGCCAAATTGGCTGGACCAGCGTGAACATCGCTGCGGAGAAGACAGGTAACAGTAACCAGACAAGCACTTCGCCGCGCAGCCAGATCTGGCCGAATTCGACTGCCCCGAACTGGCTCGAAGGGTGAATGGCCACCACGCAGGCCGTAATTAGCAGCAGGGCCGCGAGGAAAAGCACGAATCCGCGGGAGAGCGCGATGCGGTGCTGGATCGCCCACAGTGCGAGCAGACCAGCCACGGCCAGCAGCACGAAGCGCAAGGGATTCGACTCGAATCGGGCGACCGGCACGGCAGGCACCACGGCTGTTGAGAGACCCTCAAAAAGCTCAATCGTTTGCTCCCCGGTCACGGGGACGCCGGTCCACTCCAGCAGCGTCACACAGAGGCGGTCGTGCCATGTGAAGAATTCAGCGTTGTACGCAGCGATCGAACCGCACAGGACAGCAGCGGTGAACACCGCCGAGAGCAGCTTTGCGACCGTAACCCTGAACGATCGCACACTGCGGTGCGGGTAGATAAACTCCCGGCGCATATGGCTGTGCGGAGTAGCCAGGAAGGCCGGCATCCGAACCTTGAGCGAGACCGTCACACGATTCCTTATAGTCTATGCCAATCGTAGATGGGTTGCCCCAGGCACAACATCCACCTAACGGTGTTCGAGTACTAGTAAGGGTCAACCCCACGGTACCAGAACCTCGACCGCCGGCCCACTATCGAGCATCGTGATGCCGGGGCGTGGATAATTGAAGCATGCCGCGAAACAAGCTTGCGCTGATCGCATTGGCGCCCGCGGTGATCTGGTTTACCGCATGCGGGCCGGACAAAAAGGAGGAGCCGAAAGTGGTGAAAGCGCCGGAGCAGTTCCGGGTGAAGTTTGAAACAACCAAGGGAGACTTCGTCGTGGAGGTGACCCGCGCATGGGCGCCACGCGGCGCCGACCGGTTTTACGAGCTGGTGACTGAGCGCTACTACGACGGTTGCAAGTTCTTTCGCGTTGTGCCGCGCTTCGTGGTGCAATTCGGACTAAACGGCAACCCGGCGTTGTCCCAGAAGTGGAGCCAGATGACGATCCCGGACGATCCGGTGAAAGCGCACAACGAAAAAGGCACGCTCAGTTTCGCGATGGCAGGCCCGGCCACGCGGACGACTCAGATCTTCATCAACCTCAACGACAACATTCATCTCGATCGGTCGAACTTTGCGCCCTTCGGGAAAGTCACCTCGGGAATGGAAATCGTCGAGAGCCTCTTCAAGGGATATGGCGACGCGCCGCCGCAAGGCGTCGGCCCGGTGCAGGCGCTCATCCGCGAAGAGGGAAATACTTACCTCGAGCGTCACTTCCCCCGGCTCGATGGAATCAAGACAGCGACTGTTGAGCCAGTCGAGGGCGGCGCCTGACAGGGTTGGTTGGCAGCCTAGAGTAGGACTCCTCTCCAGCGCAACGGCACAGGCTTCAGCCAGGCTTAAGCCTGTGGCGTGGGCTTTTCATCGCCCCGCTAAGGCGGCTTCTCCGGCCAGGAGTGGCGCGGGTACTTGCGGCTGAGTTCACGGCGCACCTGTGGGTAAAGCCGGTCCCAGAAACCTGCCAGGTCGGCTGTCATCTGCACGGGCCGGTGGTTCGGGGCGAGTAGATGAACCACGAGCGGCACCTTGCCCCCAGCCACCCGTGGTGTCTCGCGCAGCCCGAAGAAATCCTGGAGCCGCGAAGCGATCCACGGCGGCTGCCCACGGGCGTAGCGGACCGGGACCTGTCTTCCGCCCGGCAGCCGGATCCGTTCCGGTGCAGCCTCCCGCAGCAATCGCCGGGCATCCGGCGGCAGCCGGCGTTCGAGTGCGCGCAGCAGACCGCCGCGCGCAACCTGCTCGAGTTCGGTGAAACTGCGCAGGCCGTCGCAGAGCGATTCGAACGCCGCCTTCACGTCCTCATCACCGAGAGACGGAATCCCCGTATGCTCAGAGGCAAAGGCAACTCGAGCAAGAAAACCTTCGACCTCCTGCGCATCGGCGAACCGCCCCACACCCGCCTCCAACGCCTTCCTGGCGAGGAGCTCCGCCGCCGTGGCCGGCTCCGGCTGCGCATTGCGGCTCTCCTCGATCACCAGGCTGCAGAAGACCAGCGCGCTGACGGCGTCAACCCGTTCTGCGTTTCTGTTCCATTCCACGGCATTGCGCTCGGAGACCTCGTCCGGAAACAGGTCGAGCAGCCACTCCGGTTCGATTGCGCTCGCCAGGCGTACGAGCGGGAGCCCGCGCTCGCGTCGCTCCTCGATGTCCACTGCCACCATCCAGTCGCGCGCACGCACCACGCTCAACGGCGAGAGCACCGCCGAGCCTCCCGCCGCCAGCAGCAGTTCGTCGCCTTGACGCCGCCTCGCAACGCGGTCGGGAAATGCGGCGAGCACGGAAGCGAGGAGCGCCGTCTCATCGTGCTTCTTCTGCCGCTCCGGGCGCGCTGAGCGCCGGATCTGCTGGTAGACCCGCCGTGTGTATGGTCCCCATTCGGAGTCGAGCAGCAGGAGCAGATCGCTCGGGCCGGAATGGTGCGTCTCCAGTGGAAGCCTCTCACCGGCACTCAGGAGCGCAGCCAGCACGCAGCCGTCATCCCCCGACCCGCGCCGGTCCGCCTCCGCCACCAAGCGCGCGAGCCTTGGATGAAGGGGAAGGCGCGACATCACACGTCCGGCTTCGGTGAGCCGCCTGCCCGCGTCGACGGCACCGAGCCGCCGAAGTAACTGCTCGGCAGCCTCCACGGCAGCCGCGGGTGGCGCATCGAGCCATTCGACGTCCGCGAGCGAGCCCGCACCCATAGCGCGCACTTCGAGCGCGGTCTGCGAGAGTTCGCGGCGCCTGATTTCCGGAGCGTCGTATTCGGGCCTGCGATGAAAGTCCTCCGCGGGATAAAGGCGGATCACCCGGCCAGGACCTGTCCGTCCCGCACGGCCCGCGCGCTGGGTTGCCGACGCTTTGCTGACGCGGGCCACACGCAGCGTAGGTAGCCCGGACCACGGGGAATCCGACGCGACGCGTGCCAGACCGCTGTCGATCACCGCTCGAACGCCTTCGATGGTGACCGAGCTTTCGGCCACGTTGGTCGACAGGATCACCTTGCGCCGGTCCGCGGGCGCGATGGCGCGGTCCTGCTCCTCGGGCGAGAGGTCGCCGTGCAGCGGAAGCAGGAGCAGTCCGGCCCGCTCGGCAATCGGTCCGCAGGTACGCGCGGCTTGGCGTATCTCGGCAGCCCCTGGGAGAAAGACGAGAACGTCGCCTTTGAGTCCTTCGCGGAGAAGAGATTCAAGCGCCGAAGCCACCTGCTCCGCGAGAGTCGCCGCGGAAACCGGCGTGTACGAGAGCGCGAGATCGAACAGGCGGCCCTCGGCGCGCAATACACGACATCTGCCAAGAAAGGCCGCCACCGGTGCGGTCTCGAGTGTTGCCGACATGACCACGAGGCGCAGGTCCGGACGCGGTCCGCGTTGGAGGCGCCTCAGGAGCGCGAGGGCGACGTCGCCGTCGAGGTGCCGCTCGTGGAACTCGTCGAGGACGACCGTGTCCACCCCGCGCAGTTCGGGGTCCGAGAGGAGCCGTCGCGCGAGCACGCCTTCGGTCAGAAAGCGCAGGCGCGTGCGCGGCCCCGCCACTTCCTCAAACCGGACCTGATATCCCACCGTCTGGCCGACTTTCTGGCCTGATTCGTACGCAACCCGGCGCGCGGCGAGCCGGGCGGCCAGGCGGCGGGGCTCGAGCACCAGCACGTCACCGCACCCAAGCCCAAGCAGGGCCGGTGGTACGCGCGTGGTCTTCCCCGCCCCGGGAGGCGCTTCGAGCACGAGGCTGGGCGACTCTCGAAGGCCGGACAGAATGTCAGGGATCAGCGTATCGACTGGCAGCGGCGCCCGCATCGGTTCAAGGGAAGAGGTTACGAAACTATACTAATCTGTATGCCTGATACGTACGCTCCCCTGAATCCACCTAAACGCCTACTGATGGGCCCTGGACCAACGACCGTCGAGCCTCGTGTGTACGAGGCCATGGGCAAGCAGATCGTCGGCCACCTCGACCCCTTCTTCTTCGAAGTGGTTGAGGACATCCGCAAACTGCTCGGCCTGGTCTTCGGCACGTCCAACACCTTCAACATGGCCATCTCCGGCACCGGCAGCGCTGGCATGGAGGCGGCGGTGGCGAACTTCGTCGAGCCTGGCTCCAAGTTCGCGGTGTTCGCGAACGGCTTCTTCTGCGACAGGATCACCGAGATGGGACACCGCTACGGCGCCAACGTGGTGCGTTTCGAGAAGCCGTGGGGAGAGACATTTGATGACGGCGAGGCGGCCGGCTTCATCGAGCGGGAGCGCCCGGCCGTGGTCGCCTTCGTCCACGCCGAGACTTCGACCGGCGCGCTGCAGCCAGGAAAGGCAATCTGCGAGGCGGCGCACCGCGCGGGCGCGATCGTGATTGCCGACTGCGTCACGTCGCTGGGCGGCATGCCGGTGAAGATCGACGAGATGGGCGTGGATGTCGCCTACAGTTGTTCCCAAAAAGGGCTGAGTTGCCCACCGGGACTTGCGCCGGTCACCGTGTCCCCCCGCGCGCTGGAACGTTTGCGGGCGCGGACTACGCCGCAGCGGACATGGTATTTCGACTTGAAGCTGCTCGACGAGTACTTCGAGGGAGCGCACCGCTATCATCACACGGCGCCGATCTCGATGTTCTACGCCCTGCGGGAGGGCCTTGCGATCATCGCCGAGGAGGGCCTGGAAAACCGCTGGGAACGCCATCGCCGCAACCACCTGGCCTTCGTCGCGGGCGTTGAGGCGATGGGGCTGCGGATGCACGTCGCCGAAGACCGCCGCCTGTGGGTGCTCAACACGCCGAGGGTGCCGGACGGCGTCGAGGATCTCAAGGTGCGGAAACGGCTGATGGGGAAACACGGCATCGAGATCCTCGGCGGCTTCGGCCCGCTGGCGGGCAAGGTGTTCCGCGTCGGCATTATGGGGGCCTCATCGACGCGGGAGAACGTATTGCTGCTCCTCGATGCGCTCGAAGAGGCGCTCCGCACCGAGGGCTATGAACCGAAGGCGGGCGGGCGCGCCGCGGCAGAGCAAGTCTACGCCGCCCCGGTGGGGTAAAATTTCGCCATGCGGCGCAGAACTTGCCTGAAGACGCTGGCGGCCGCGGCAGGGGTGTCCTCCATATCTGCCGCCGCCCCGCCCATCCAGTTGCATGTGGATCTCGACGTCGATTCCGCGAAGGAAAAGAAACTCGTCGAGAATTTCCGGAACGTGTTCCGTCCCGCCATCAGCAGGCAGCCCGGGTTCGTGGACGTGAAACTCCTCAGACTTCGGAAGGCCCTCTCCGGCCCAACGCCTCTGCCCTACCGCCTGCTAATCAGCTTCCAGACTGAGGAACAGCGACAGGCCTGGGTTGCCACGACCGATCACCAGCGAGCCTGGCCAGCCATCGAAGAAAACCTGCGGGGTTCCAAGTATACGGCTGTGCTGTACGACGCGGATTGAGTCTCGTTCGATCAGCGACTGGGACACAAGGGAGCAATAGCCCGGCGTCAAAATCACTTCACGCGCCGGTATTCCCCACTCGAGAACGCGTTTTCTTCCCGAACGACCCGTTTCAAAAAGCCTCGGATTTCCTCGGTGGATGCGGTCAGAACTATGCTCGGTTCATCGTCAATCCGGACGAGCGTGTGTCCGATCTGCACCCTCTTCTCGCGTAACCCATCGGCGAGCCATTCGGGTTTGAGCACGCCGGCCCGCAGCGCGTCGCCACTGATCTCCAACCGTACGAACACATGAGCAGGGACCGAGAACGCGTCGTCCGATTTCTTCGGTGTGATATCCAGAAACAGGATCTCCTCGACCTTTCCCAGACGCCCCTCCAGATAGGTTGACTTGTTGCCATCCCTGCAAATCACCTCGTAGGTTTTCGGACCTGAACCGATCACGGTCCAGGTTTCGTCGTCGCCCTCTGCCTGCCACGTTCCGAGCAGTCGCGGCTCTACTGCCAGATCACTCGGCGTAAACAACGGCTGGAGCGATCGCACGAGACATCCGGGCGCGAGAATGCAGAGCGCCAGCAGCACGCACAACAGCATGACACGCATCGGATTCCCTCCTCGGAGAAAGCTAGTACGCCCACCGCCACAGTCCCACGCCGGAGGTATATCCCGCGCCGACCGCCGCGAACAGCACCAGGTCTCCTTTCTTGAGCCTGCCTTCGGCCAGTGCGTCGCGCGTCGCCAGCGGGATGGTTCCGGCGGTGGTATTTCCGAATCGCTGGATGTTGATAACCACCTGTTCGTCGCTCAAACCGAGGCGATCGGCGGTGGCGGTGATAATCCGGCGGTTTGCCTGGTGCGGGATCATTAGGCGGATATCCCGTGCGCTGATGTTGTTCCGTTCCAGCAGTTGGTTGCACAACTCGTACATCTTGCGAACGGCATACTTAAAGACCTGCTGGCCTTCCTGATGCACGTAATGCAGGCGGTTCTCGACCGTTTCCACCGAGGCCGGCTGGCGGCTTCCGCCTGCCGGCATCTTCAGGAAATCACCACCGGAGCCGTCCACCTCATTCAGGAAATCGACGAAGCCCTGATCCTCTCCGTCCGTCGGCTCTACCAGCATCGCCCCGGCGCCATCGCCAAACAGGACGCACGTGGCGCGGTCCGTGTAGTCGATGATTCGGGACATCGTGTCGGCACCGATCACCAGCACCTTCTTGTGGGTGCCAGCAGCGACGAAGTGAGCGGCCGTGGTGAGACCGAACAAGAAACCGGAGCACGCGGCGATCAGATCGAATCCCCAAGCGCCCTTGGCTCCAATCCTATCCTGCACCAGGCAAGCCGTCGACGGGAAGAACATGTCGGGAGTAACGGTGCAGACGATAATTGCATCGAGTTCGGCAGCTTCAATTCCGCGCTGCGCAAGAGCTTCCCTCGCGGCCTCTACGGCCAGGTCGGATGTCGCCATCCCCGGTTCGGCAATATGACGTTCCAGAATTCCGGTCCGCTCCATGATCCATTCGTGGCTGGTTTCAACCAGCTTCTCTAGGTCGGTATTAGTCAGCAGGCGCGGTGGGGTATAACACCCGAGGGCGCTTATCTTTGCCCTACGCACGGGCTTCCCCGAAGTGTTTGAAAACGAAGATGAGTTCACTCTGATATGGTACATTCGGGTGGGATGCAAGTCGAGAGCGCGCTACTCTTTGAGACCCCGGCGGAAATCTGGGCGAGAGTCTACCGGGAACTAAGGCCCCGCTCGCGGATGCCGGAAATCACGATCGAGTTTCGCCAGTTTGCAGGCGCAAATACGTTTGCCCGGCTCGAGGGTGGCCTACTGCGTGTCCGCATCACGGATGTGCTTGAGGGAGCGCCGGCCCCCGTGTTGGAAGCGCTGGCTTACATCCTGCTGTCCAAGCTGTTTCGCCGGCCCGTTCCCCGCATCTACCACCATCGCTACCGAATGTACCTCAACCGGAAAGAGATGCGTCGCAGTCTGCACTTGCTCCGGCAGATCCGGGGTCGCAAGCTCCTCTCCGGACCGCAGGGCGACCACTACAACTTGGAGACGGTTTTCGAGGATCTCAACCTCCGGTACTTCCACGGCTTGATGGCGAGGCCGCTCCTGAGTTGGAGCCACCGTCCGTCGCGCAGTATACTCGGCCACTTCGATCCGTCGCATAATGCGATTGTCATCAGCCGGTTGCTGGACAGCGTCTCGATCCCGAAAATCGTCCTCGCGTACGTGGTCTTTCACGAGATGCTTCACCTGCGCCACCCGGTGGAGCACGCTGGAGCTCGCCGGCGCGTTCATACAAGGGCGTTTCGCGAAGCCGAGAGGGTCTTCGGGGGGCTGAAAGAAGCCAAGGAATGGCTTAAGAGGCTTTAGTCCCTTTCACCCGAAGGGCTCTTCGGACAGACCGAGCGATCGGTCGCCGAGAGACGCCAGCCAATCTCGTTGTTACAGGTGGGATAGGACGGTCAGGCCACCGAGGCCTGCCGGGCCAGAGCCATCTGACCGAGGTGGACTCTCATTACGTCGAGCGCACCCACCAGTTGGCGAATGTCTACTGTGCCGATTCCCAGCCAGTGTAACGCCAGGCGGACCTCGACGGACCAGATCGCGTATGTGAAATGCAACCGTTGCTTCAGCAGGGCCTTCGCCAGCTCGGGCTGATCCTCGGCTGAATCGACCATAAACAGCCGGACGGCAGCCTCGAGCCGTTGGAAGTCTCGTCGAATCGAACGCAGATACCCCCTGAAGATTCCTCTGCGTTCAGAGCGTAACCGTTTACCGATCTTCGGTTCGTAGCCCTCCTGCGAGACCAGGAACTCGAAGTCCTCCTCCGACAGCAAGCGCTCCATAGGCCGGTATTTCGAAACCGAGAAATTCTCCAGCCATTCAGGATCAAAGTCCGGGACACGGTCGCGGAACAGCATCCGCTTGAAAATCAGACCGAACCCGACTGCTGTCGCTACCACCAGAGCTAACGCAGCCGCGATTGCGATGTCCATTTCTCATGTTCCTCCCTAGAACACGCGATCAGGATAACTGAGACATCACCAGATTGCAATAGTATTTCTAGTACGTTTAGTACTATATGTGCAACTAATTGAAAAAAGATCACTTTGCCATGTCAAACCGTTCGAGGTTTCACCTATTGGCGGGTGATTTTCCGGATTCTTCGCGGTGGTCCGTTTTGGAACTACTGGTACTTCCGTTGCATCTACATGAAGAAAAGCTACTTGCGGGAAGATCGTAAGAGTGCCGCATTGATGGCGTCAAGTTGGCGAACAAGCTGTTCACCCTCTTCGGGGCGCCATTGTCGTCTCACCGAAGCCTTTTGCTCCTCGCCTTGCCGGCGGAGGAAGAGGATCCAGATAACGAGGCATGCGCAGGTAAGCGCGATCAGGATCGTGCTGATGATGCGGGTGATCTCGAGCCCGCGGATGTTCTGAACAAAGAGCGCCAGCGTAGAGCACAGAAAATAAACGGAATACACGATGGCATGAAGAATCACGTTCCGGCCGAGAGGGAGAGGATACCAGACAACGAAGACGGAGATCACAAGCAGAAAAATCACCAGGCTCGAATTGATCCCGCGCTCGATGACATTGTAGTAGATCAGTGTCCGGTATCGGCCGCCGGCATTTTGAAGGTCAGGCACTAACGTGACGAGCGCAATCAGTACCGCCGCCGCCAGCGCAGCCATCATCGTCCAGCGTCCCAAGCTGGCGATTCCCTGGTAGCGGCGCAAGACTAGGGAAAACAACTCGAGCACGATCAGGATCGAGAGCAGCCAAATCACTGGCTGCGTGAAGAGGTACAGCCAGGCATACGTGGTCGTGTTTGGACGAAACGGGAGCATGATCAGCGTCTGTAGGACACCGACGGACAGGTAGAGGAAGAAGCCGGCGTACAGACGGGCGAGCCCCTCCCGAAGCATGCGTACAATCAGGATCGCAGTCAGGAACAGACTCGTAATCCAAAGGTAGTGTTCAAGTTGGGAGATCTCCGGCATTGGACACACCTAACCCGGCCCGCCGGGTCGGAGGACTACCGGTGGGGTGAGTTTGGTACCCACACCTACGATTTTGGCTGGTGGCAGCCAATCCCTGCTGAAGCGAGGGCCCGCGCGGCTAGCGGACGTCGCAGGGGAAGCAGCCGGGTCTCGGCACGATTCTAGTGCTGACTTCCGCGACTGCCATGAACTGAACTGCTAGGAACAGAATCACCAGCGCTTTCTTTATCACTTTGCACTTCTCCTTATGGGTGTGTCTTTTACCGGGTACAAATGCTAGCGTATCTTGTTTTCCGCCAGTAGTACGAAAGTTCCAAAAAATGTTCCAAATTCGGAACAAGAGGCCCCTAGTGCCTCAAAGTCGATGGAGTCACGCGGTATACTCGTGGGGTATAATCGGGACTACGGACCGCGTCCATGAAAGCCCGAAAGCTGAAGGGGAGTTTCGAGCGGGGACCCGCTGCGGATCTCTGGCGAAAGACTCTCGTGCAAATACCTTCCGTATTCGGGCGGCTAGTGTACCTGGCATCCCTCCGCGATCAGAATACCGGCCGCTACGAGCATCACGGCATGTCCCAAGTCTTCGGAGAAGACGAGGCGGATCAGTCGCTTCGCGAGAGCCACGGCCGGACTTTCGCTGATTGGCTTTGTTTCGGCCTGGAACAG
This sequence comes from Bryobacteraceae bacterium, assembly GCA_035455185.1. Classification (GTDB taxonomy): domain Bacteria; phylum Acidobacteriota; class Terriglobia; order Bryobacterales; family Bryobacteraceae; genus JAEHDI01. The sequence continues at coordinate 31,495 of DATIFQ010000404.1, forward strand.
CAGAAGGCCGATCTGGATCTCTATCTATCTAGTTTTGAACCAGATAAACGCACGATCCTTGAGACGTGGATTCGTCTGGCGCCCTATCGGAACCTGGTCCCGGCTTCAGTCAGAGAGGTGGAGCGAAGGCTGTACCTGACCGACCTCGAGGCGCTGCTCGACCTGCTCAAGAATGAGTACGCCGTCGTTTCCCCTGATCCAGACGCATAGCTACGCCGGAGATCTGTCCGACTACCTCGATTTCATCTGGGTAGGAGTACACCTCGGGGTTGCACATCGAAGCCGGGTGAGGCTGCACTACGAGTTGGCTTTCGTTGAGGTTACACCACCCGCAGAGGTAGCCGTCGCGATGCTCGAGGAAGTAGATGGGCCGCTCGAACTCGTTCGTCCATCCGCTGTTCACGATCTTCCGCTTTGTCTCGTCAATGAGCACCAGCGACCCCGGTTGAATCAACGGATACATGGCCCAGTCCTCGGTCCCGATGAACGCGTACCGGTGGCTCCGGAGGTCGATTCCGTTTAACATCATGAGCGGAAGCTTCCCCCATCGTTGGATCAGCCGGCTCAGATAGGTCGTACGCCGGAGATCGATGCCTGGATCGAGCGCCAGCGGAAGCTGCATTTCGCCTTGTCCGTTGGCCTCAAATCCAATCAAGTGAGTGCGCTCGACTTGGACCGAGGCCGCATCCGCCGGCAGACCGGCGATGGAGACGCCATACCATGTCAAAACCTCAGCAAAATCAAGACGATAGATGGCACAAAGAGAATACAGCCGATAGAGTGTGGGCAGGGTACCCTTGTTTTCGATATCCGCGAGGCGGCTGAGGGCGATTACGAACTCGCTGTTACGGTGCTTCTCCGCAATTCGCAAGCTCGCTTCTTCGACGTCCCTATATCGCAGGTTCAACCGCTCCCGGACTCGTTTCAGTTTCTGTCCGGCATCCTCCATGGTATGATCCAGTCTCGGCTGCCCTGCTCGGACCTCTGTTCCGCCCGGACGTCGCCAACTCGCGAACGGGAGCGCATTCGGTGGAATTATAGCGAGGGAATGAAGCCGAGGGCAAGCATTTTGGCACGAGTTTGTTCTGAATTCAGAACAATAGCTCCCAAAGGAGACCATCCTTGCGCGTGATTGTCGGGATTTCGGGGGCGAGCGGCTCGATTTACGGGTTGCGTTTGCTCGAAAAGCTTCGATCTCGGCCGTCAGTCGAAATCCACCTGATCATAACTCGCGCCGGCGAGCGCACGATCTTCCTGGAGACCGGCAAGGTCGCCGCCGACGTGAAGTCGATGGCTCACTTCTCGTACCCCGTGGAGGACATCGGCTGCCGTCTGGCGAGCGGTTCGTATTTGGCAGACGGCATGGTCGTTGCGCCGTGCTCGATCCACAGCATGGCAGCGATCGCGACGGGCGTCACCGATAATTTACTGGTGCGTGCCGCTGACGTCTGCCTGAAGGAGCGCCGCAAGCTGATTCTGATGGTTCGCGAGTCGCCGTTCCATCTCGGGCACCTGGAGACGATGGCTGCGCTAGCCCGTATCGGAGCGATCATCGCTCCGCCCGCTCCCGCTTTCTACCATAAGCCGGAGACGGTGCTCGACATCGTCGATCACAGCGTCGACCGCGTCCTGGACCTGCTCGGCCTGCCCGACGTGCAGGCGAAACGCTGGCAGGCAACCTAGTCCGTCATAGGAGATTACACGATGGCGAAACGGCCCATGAAAGCCGCATTTCAGGGAGAACGAGGGGCGTTCAGCCAGCAGGCTGTGCGCCAGTTGCTCGGCGACGGCGCGGAGGTGCTCCCTTGCCAGCGTTTTGAGGAGGTTTTCCAAAGCCTGCGCGCCAGGAAAGTCGACGCCGCCGTCGTCCCCATCGAGAATACCCTCGCCGGATCGGTGCATGAAAACTACGATCACCTGTTGCATTTCGACGATTTCGAGATCGTCGCCGAAACCAGCGTCCGCATCGTGCATAATTTGATTGCGTCGCCCGGAGTCACTTTCCGGAAGATCCGCCGCGTTTTTTCGCATCCGGTGGCCCTGAATCAGTGCCTCGATTTCTTCACAAATCATCCAGATATTGAACGCGTGCCGTTCTATGACACCGCCGGCAGCGTCAAGATGATCATGGAGGACGGGCTCAAGGACGCCGCCGCCATTGCTTCCGCCCTTTCGGCCGAAATTTACGGAGCGAAAATCCTGAAGCGGTCGATCGAGGACGACCGTCGGAACTACACGCGTTTCTTTCTGCTGCGCAGACGGGACGCAGCCCGGCTCGCCGCCACCAACCGTTCCGCCGCGCGCGGGTGGAAAACGACGCTGGTGTTCACAACCCGCAACATCCCGGGAACGCTCTTTCGGGCGCTTAGCGCCTTCGCACTCCGCGACATCAACCTGATGAAGATCGAGTCGCGTCCGCTGCGGGGCAAGCCCTGGGAGTACCTCTTCTATCTGGACTTCCTGGGCGACCTCGACGAGCCCCGTGTGCAGAACGCGCTAAGTCATCTCTCCGAGCTCGCGGATTTCCTGCGTGTTCTGGGCTGCTACCCACGCGGCGAGTGAAGCGCTACAGTGTCGATCTTGTGCTCCGTCACTGCCCGCCGTCCGCGCGTTTCAGATACAGAACGGCCGGTCCGGGGAAAGGTGTGCGGAAGGTGCGGAACTCGCCTCCTTCTACGTGTCCACCACTCGAGCTCTTGTCCGAGTTCACGTTGAGCCACTGCACGGCGAACGCGCCCTTCACTCCTCGCAGATCCACTCTGAATTCACCCTGGCCTCCTGGCTGAAAGACGACGTATTCGGACCCCGGTTTGGCCAGGCAGTAACGAGTGGAAGCCAGTTCGTCGTGCGGCGACATCCCGGCCAGGTCGATTCTCTCGGAGAGTAACCGGGTCTGGCCCATGGCGGCACGGGCAGAATCGTGCCACGTTGGCGACGGAGTCAACTCCTCCATGAAGAGAACGTTCAGCCCGCGCGTGAAGCTCTTCCAGACCCAGACGTTGTCGCCACAGGTGTGCCCGCAGAGGTGGTCGGTGTCGTTGACGATCACTTTGCCGCTGGAGTTGGCGGGCGGGTCGCCCAGATAGTCGCCCGGACCGTCGCCCCGGTTGGGCGAAATCCAGTCCGCCGGGCTTTCAAAGAGCGTGCGATTGGTGCCTCCTTTGTACTGGAAAGTCATGCCAACCGGATGGCGCTTCGACTTGGAAGCCTCATACGCATGCACGAAGCGGATCATGTGGTACTGCCAGTCCGTCGAGTAGGAACCGGCTTCGTTGCAGATCTCGTAAAGGACGTTGTCCAGGTCGTTCACAGTATCGATGACCTTACGGACATAGGCCTCCTGCAGCGCCAGCACTTTCCGGCCCGTGGGACTGTCTTCGAGCGTGTTGTACTCCGGGGCGCGGCCATCTCCGTTAGTGTCGGCATCAATCCCGTTGATGTTGCTGTCCCGGTTGAACGGGTGGCAGTTCCAGGCGTCGTAAAACTGGATTTCGTACCCCTCGAACAACATCACGGATACGTACATGCCGCGAGCGCCGGCGGCGATGATGCGTGCCCGCATGCGGTCGAAGTACTGCGGATCGAACCGCGTCAGATCGAACTTCGGCTTGCCGTCCGCCGCCAAGCCCGGTCCGGTGCGGAGCCACGGGTGGAGAGCGTTGTAGGCGACGCCGGCTGGCTCATCGTCTGTCCATTTCGGCGACTCCCAACGCCAGAGGCGGAAGAAATTGTGATGGTGGGCATCGAGAAAATCGAGGAACCGGCTGTAATCGAAGACAGGCGGCGGCTCTCCGATGCGCGATCGGTGCCCCGTGTCCACGAAGTTGTTCCAGTTGTGGGTTCCCGTAAGGTAGACGGCGCGCCCCGAACCATCCGTGAAGTAGCGAGGATTGGACTGCGACGGTCGCAACAGACCGGCTGGCGGCCTGGGCTGAGCCAGTACGCACATCGCAAATGCGCAGACAAAGAATGCGACTAAAGCTGATCGCGGCATTGTTGGGGAGCCATTTTAACGTAAGAGTCAGGCCGCCGGCACCGTCAGTTCAGTACAACGCCGGTGCGCCCTTTGGCCGCGTCTTCCAGCGCCGGTGGATCCAGAGCCACTGGTCCGGGTGCTCCCGGATCACGGCCTCGATTGACGATTGAAGGCGTTGCGTGTCTGCGGCAGGGTCCCCCGTGATCTCTACCGGCGGATAGAAGCGGAGTACATACCGCCGCTCGACGTCCGACCAGAGCGCGAACCCCGGAATCACGGCCGCGCCGCTGTGCGCGGCAAGACGCGCGATCCCCGGGTTGGCACACGCTTGGATTCCGAAGAAATCGACGAAGACGCCTTCTTCGAGGCCGGTGTTCTGGTCGATCAGAATCCCCACCGCTTCGTTCGCCGAGAGCGCCTTCAAAATTCCCCGCGCGAAGTCCTTCTTCTGGATCACGTGGTTCCCCGATGCTGTCCGATAGCTGCTTACGAGTGCGTCGATTTTGGGATTGTCCAGCGGCCGGACCACCACGTGCATCGGCGCCGCCATCAGCGCGTGCGCAAACGCGCTCAGCTCCCAGTTGCCGAGATGCGCCGTCGCGAAAAGCACGCCCTTGCCGCGTCGAAGGGCCTCCTCGAAATGTTCGAAGCCCTCGTACCGGATCCACTCCGAGACGTTCTCGCGTCCCATCTTCGGAAATTGCGCGAAGGCTGCGAGCAGCCTGGCAATGGAGCGGAAGACTCCATCGATCACTTGTTCCCGCTGCCCATCGGACAGTCCTGGCAGCGCCATCGACAGGTTCCGGCGCGCCACGCGGCGCAATCGCGGGAGAACGAGATCCAGAAGCCGCGCATAACCTCGCGCCAGCCGTTCTGCCGGCCAACGTGGCAGACATGCCAGCGACTTCAGCACAAGGGAAGCCAGTGCGTATTCGACGCTGTCGCGGAAAACGGAGCGGCCGGGCAAGCGTCTATTCTATCCAGCCGCCGCCCAACACGAGGTCGCCGTCATAGAAGACCGCCGCTTGTCCCGGTGTGACTGCGCGCTGCGGCTCGTCGAACCGCACCTCGATCCGGGCCGGCTCGCCCGTTGGGGACACCATTGCCGGGGCGGCAGCGTGCTTGTTCCGGATCTTCACCCTCGCACGGACAGGCTCCGAAAGCGAAGCCCAGGGGAACCAGTTCACCTCCCGTGCGGACAGAGTGTCGCGGAACAATTCTTCGGACCGGCCGATAATCACGCGCTGCGTCGCGGGCACGGTGGCGATCACATAGAGCGGCTCGCCCGCCGCCACTCCCAGCCCGCGGCGCTGGCCGACCGTGAAATGGTGCACCCCGGCGTGCTCCCCGAGGACACGCCCGTCGGTGCCCACGACCTCGCCACGCGTCTGGCGTGATGGAATTCCCTGCTCCCGAAAGAATGCCTCGATGAACGCGCCGTAATCGCCGTTGGGGACGAAGCAGATCTCCTGGCTGTCGCCCTTGCGCGCCACCGGCAGGCTCATCTCCTCGGCCATTCCACGCACCTGGTCTTTGGTGTACCCGCCCAACGGAAAGAGCGTGCGTGCAAGCTGTGCCTGGCTCAGCCCGAACAGGAAATACGTCTGGTCCTTGGCGTCGTCCGCGCCGCACCACAGCAAATACCGCCCGCTCTTCTCGTCCTGGGAGACTCTGGCGTAATGCCCGGTGGCGATCTTCTCCGCCCCCACCGAATCCGCCAGCTCGAGGAACTGGTCGAACTTGATGTGGTTGTTGCAGAGCGTGCACGGGATCGGCGTGCGCCCGGCGAGATAGTCATCGATGAACGGTCGCACCACCTGTTCCTCGAATCGCTCCTCGAAGTTCACCACGTAGTACGGAATGCCGAGCGTCTCTGCGACGTGCCGCGCATCGTAGACGTCGTCGAGCGAACAGCAGCGGCCCGTGGCGTTTTCCCCGGCCAGTTCCGGCAGCCGGCGCTGGTTCCAGAGCTGCATCGTCAGCCCCACGACGTTCTCGCCGCGCCGGCGCAGCAGGCCGGCAACCACGGAGCTGTCGACTCCGCCGCTCATCGCAACCGCGGTGATCTTCTCAGGCATAGGCCGGCGAAAGCTTGCGTAGACGGGCGGCGGACGCGGCGACCGCCCCGATAAGCGCGTCCACCTGCTCTTCCGTGTTCGAGCGGCCGAGCGAGAACCGCAAGCTCGACTTCGCGTCCATGGCAGAAAGGCCGATCGCTGTCAGCACGTGCGACGGCTCAACCGCGCCGCTCGAGCAGGCGGCGCCGCTCGAAACGGCGAAGCCCATGAGGTCAAGCGCGATCACCATCGCCTCTCCCTCAATCCCATCGAACCGGATGTTGGTCGTATTCGGCGTCCGGGGCGAGCCTGCGCCGTTGACGTGCGCGTGCGGGACGCGCGCCAGAATACCCTGCTCCAGACGGTCGCGCAACGCACCGATCCGTACGGCCTCATCCGAAAGGTGTGCCAGGATCCACTCCGCGGCCGCGCCGAACGCCGCCGCTCCGGGAACGTTCTCCGTCCCCGGTCGTCGATCGCGTTCGTGATGCCCGCCGAACAGGACCGGCTCAATTGCCGTCCCCTTGCGGATATAGAGCGAGCCCGCACCCTTCGGAGCGTAAATCTTATGCCCGCTCATCGAATACAGATCCACGCCGAGCGCCGCGACGTCCACCGGAGTCTTCCCGGCGGCCTGCACGCCGTCGGAATGCATCAACGCGCCGGCGTCTCGGGCGATCCGGGCAATCTCCCCGACTGGCTGGATAGTCCCAAGCTCGTTGTTTGCGTGCATCACCGATACGAGCACCGTGTCCGGCCGCAGCGCGCGGCGGACTTCGTCCGGATCGACCACGCCGCTCGAACCGGCGCGAACATACGTCACCTCAACGCCTTCGCGCTCGAGCTGGCCGCATGTATTGAGCACCGCCGGATGCTCGATCGCCGTGGTCACCACATGTTTCCGCGGTTTCGGCGACCGCCGCACCGCGCCGAGAATCGCGAGATTGTCGGCCTCCGTGCCGCCACTCACAAAGACGACTTCGCGCGGGCGCGCGTGGATCAGCGCCGCCGTCTGCCGGCGCGCCGTCTCCAGCCGCTGCTTCGCCACCTGCCCGAAATGGTGGATGCTCGACGCGTTGCCATACACCTCCCCCAGCAGCGGAACCAGCGCCTCCAGCACCTCCGCGGACACAGGGGTAGTCGCGTTATGGTCGAAATAGAAACGATCCACTGGAATTCTGCTTTAATTTTAGCGTATGCCCCGCGGCGTCATTACCCTAACCACCGATTTCGGCCTCTCCGACCATTTCGTCGGAACGATGAAGGGCGTCATCCTGAGTATCCACCCACAGGCTACGATCATCGACATCAGCCACGGGATCACTCCATATGAGATCTCCGAGGCGGCGTTCGTCGTCGCCCAAGCCTATCGTTACTTTCCACCCGGCACGGTTCACGTAGTTGTCGTCGACCCGGGCGTGGGCACCGCTCGCCGGCCGATCCTGATCGAAGCAGCGAAGCAGTTTTTCATCGCGCCGGACAACGGAGTGCTGTCGATGATCTGTTCGCGCGAGAAACACAGGGCGCGAGCCATCACGGCGAAGAAGTACTTTCGAAAGCCCGTCAGCCAGACCTTCCACGGACGCGACATCTTCGCCCCAGCGGCCGCGCACCTCGCGAAGGGAGTGGCGCTCGCAAGGTTCGGCAAGCCCATTTCCGACTACCTTCGCTCCACGTTCGAAAAGCCGGTTCGGACCGGCAAGCGCATCTGGACGGGAACCATCCTTAAGATCGACCGCTTCGGCAACCTGATCACAAACTTTCACATTGACGAATTTCCGGCCGTCCGCGAGCGGATGTTCGAGATGACGGTCGGACCGCGGCGCTTGTCGTATCTCGCAAACAACTACACCGAGTGCGGCTTCGGTGAGCTGTTCCTGATCGTCGGCAGCTCCGGCTACCTCGAGGTCTCCGCCAACCAAGGCTCGGCGGCAAAGATGATCGGCTGCGCCACCGGCACCCAGGTGGACCTTACCCTTTACTGACAGCGGTGGCACGCGGCAGTGGAGCAGGCCATCGCCGTTTGTGGCCTGCTGCGTCGCCACTTTCCGAAGCCGCGACCGCAGAAAGCGGTCATAAAGAACCGCGAGCGTCAGGGAGCGGACTCTTTCAGTAGCCCCTTCGCTCCTTTCGTACAATGAGCACTCATGCCCGAACTCCCTGAAGTGGAAGCAGTCTGCCGGAAACTGCGGCGGGATGCCCTCGGCGCCTGTATCGCCGCCGCCCGCGTCCTCCGCTCCGGGACGACCCGCCCGCAGAAAACGCGCCGGGTCGAGTCGCTGGCCGCCGGCCGCATCATCGAAACTATCGAGCGGAGGGGAAAGAACATCCTGATCGGATTGTCTGGCGGCATGTGGGTTCGCGTCCACTTGCGGATGACCGGTAACCTCCATGTGATCCCCGATGTCCACTTCCGGCCGGCTTCGACCCGGGCGTACTTCGAACTGGAAGGCGGCCGCGGGCTGATTTTCGACGACCCCCGCGCGCTCGGCCGGCTGCACATCCATACGACTGCGGAAGCCGCCCGCCTGATGGAGGACCTCGGCCCCGAACCGCTCTCGCCGGTGTTCACGCTGGACGCTCTGGCAGCGGCCGCCGGGCGCTCGCGGAAACCCGCCAAGCTCTTCCTCATGGACCAGCAGCATGTCGCGGGTCTCGGCAACATCTACGCAGCCGAGGCGCTGTTCCGGGCGCGCATCCACCCTGCCCGGCCGATGAATCGCATCGGACCGTCGAGGCTCGCCGTGCTGCACTCTGCGATCATCGAAGTCTTACAGGAAGCGGTGCACTGGGCCGTGAGGTCTTACGGCCGTCCTGGCGAGTTCTCCGAAGCCGAGGACTTCCCCCTCGCCGTCTACGGACGCGAAGGCGAGCTCTGCGTCACGTGTGACCGGCGGGTCCGCCGCATCCCGCAGGGAGGCCGGTCTACCTACTACTGCCCCGGCTGCCAGCGCTGAGCCGACCGCCACGAGAACCAGTGACCCGGCCAGAACTCTCGATGTCACAATACAAGAGTTTAAGGTTTTTAAGACTGGTTCTAGAACTCTCAATTTTCTAATTCTAGAACCTTGGGTCTTGTCACACGAGACTGGTACGTCTATAACTGAGGGTGGGTGGAAGGAGGACGACAGAAAATGCCAGATCGAAGATATTTTCTGAAAGCTCTCGCATTGGGTGGAGTCGGCTTGTTCATGCGCGGCAAAGGCGGCCCGGCCCTTGCGCAGATCCACGGCGGCACTCTGGATCCGTCCAATGTTCCAAAGTACCAGACGCCGATGCTCATTCCGCCCGCGATGCCTAAGGCCGGAACGATCGTGCAACGGGGAGGCAAGCCCATCGACTACTACGAGATATCGATGAAGCAGTTCGCTCAGCAGATCCTGCCGGCCGGGCTCCCGCCGACAACTGTTTGGGGCTACGGCGCAGTTGCTGCGGACAGCAGGCGGGGACTTCTGCTCCACAACGCGCCGTCACTGACCATTGAGGCCCAGTGGAAACGGCCGGTGCGAGTGAAGTGGATCAACGACCTCGTGGATGGTAACGGCAACTACCGGCCCCACCTGTTGCCGGTCGATCCGACGCTGCACTGGGCCAACCCCCCGGGCGGCACGGCGGGTCGCGACATGCGCCCGGAGTTCAGGTCCACGCCCGGACCGTACACCGGCCCCGTCCCGATCGTCACGCACGTCCACGGCGCGGTCCACGTCGGTGACGAGAGCGACGGCTACGCGGAGGCTT
>DATIFQ010000405.1:0-32800 GCA_035455185.1 Bryobacteraceae bacterium
AGCGGAAACCGGCGGTCTTCAACCAGCACCACGTGGAGTCCGTTGTCCAGCTTCGTCTCAAAGACCGGCGGAAGCTTGAAAGCGGGCAGCGGCCCCGTCTCGGGCGGCTTGGTTCGATCAATAGTCTGGGCGGAAAGGTTCATGGCGGCAATCACTGCAAATGCGGTCAGCACGGCCTTGGTCATGGTCGCCTACTTCCCCGTCTTCTGGGCGCTGGGTTCGGCTTTTTCGGCCGGCGGCGCCGGCACGATTTCCAGCGTGAATCGTTTCTCGGGCACGCAGTACTTCCGCGCCGCGGCCTGGATCTGCTCGGGCGTCACCGAGAGGAACGCGTCCATCTCGGAATTGATGTAGTCCGGGTCCCCGTCCAGCAGCTCGTACTGGCCAAGGAGCATGGCGCGGCGGAGCGAGCTTTGCAGCCCGCTAATGCGCGAGGAGCGGAGGAACGTGCGCACGCGCGCGAGTTCCTTCGCCGGTACGCCGTCCTTTTGGATGGCAGCGATTTCCTCCTGCACCTGGCCGGCGATCTCCTTGCCGGAGAACTTCGGATTGTGCAGCAGCAGCATCGCGTAATGACCGGGGTGCTTGTAGTCGCTCGACGCGGCGAAGGGCCAGCCGAGATTTGCCTCGAACTGAACCACTGACCGTTTGCCTTTGACCAGATTCTGCTGGAAACGGGAACTCTCGCCGCCGGTCAGGACCACGTCCAGCATCGCCAGCGCATAGAACTCCGCGGACCGGCGCTCTGGTCCCGGGTATCCCACCACTACCGCCGGCACCTGCGCCAGCGGGTCGCGGTACACCTCGGATTGCGCCTGCACCTCGGATGGCTCGCTCAGGTCGGGATGTTTCGGCTGCGGCTGCGCGGGGATGTCTCCGAAGTACGTTTCGACGAGCTTCTTCGCTGCCGGAATGTCAATGTCCCCGGAAAGCACGAGCACGGCGTTGTTGGGCGCGTAGTAGACCTTGAAGAACCGGGCTACGTCGTCCACCGTGGCCGCGTTCAAGTCCTCGAAGGAACCGATCAGGGAATGCGAATTGCTCCAATTTCGGAATGCGATCAGCGGCCAGCGGTCGACGATGGCGGTGGCATAGGGCTGGTTGTCGAACGACAGCCGCCGCTCTTGCTTCACTGCCTCCTTCTGGTTTGTGAGGTTGTCGTCGGTGATGGCGAGGCTGCGCATGCGGTCCGATTCGAGCCACAGCCCCACCGCCAGTTTGTTCGCCGGCAACACTTCGAAATAGTCAGTGAAATCGGGATGCGTGGAGCCGTTCAACGTTCCTCCGTTGGACTCGACCTGTTTGAAATGCTGTCCCTTGCCCGCATTCGCCGAGCCCTGGAACATCATGTGTTCGAACAGGTGGGCGAAGCCCGTGCGGCCCTTCTCTTCGGACCTGGCGCCCACGCCGTAGATCACGTAGACGCTCACCACAGGCACCGCCTTGTCGGGCGCGAGGATCACTCGCATGCCATTCTTCAACTGGTATTTCTCGAAGGGGATTCGGAAATCGGAACCACTAACCACGGCGGCTCCAGCGCAGAGCACAAGCATCGCGAATATTGACCTCATGAAGCTCCTTGATTCTGGAACGGCTCCGCTCGCCGGCGCCTCTTGGTGCCGCCGGCAGGCCCTCACTTCTTACGCAAAAACCGGGTGAACTGTTCCAGGGAACGTGTATTCATGATATCATCCGCCGCCAGCCAGCCGCGCCGCGCCGTCAGCACGCCGTACTTCATATTCGTAAGATGCTTCGGGTGATGTGCGTCCGTTGAGATCGTGAAGCGTACTCCTTTTGCCCGTGCGGAGCGAAGCAGTGGAGCGTCGAGGTCGAGCCGCTCGGGACTGGCGTTGATCTCGAAGCAAACACCGCGTCGGGCCGCTTCGGCGGCTACGCGCTCGAAATCGAACGGAAATGCGTCGCGGTGGAGCAGAACGCGCCCGGTCGGATGCCCGAGAACTCGAAGGTGAGGGCTTTCAAGCGCCCGTAGGAGCCGGTCTGTCATCTCGGCCGATTCGAGGCTCATGTAGCTGTGGACGCTGCCGATAACCAGGTCGAGTTCGGCCAGCGCATCGCCGGCCAGATCCATCGACCCATCGCGCCGGATGTCGCACTCGAGGCCCGAAAACACACGAATCCCGAGGCCATCCTTGTTCAACTCCCGAACCTGCCGGGCGAACGACACCGCGCGTTTCTCATCGAGCCCGTTGGCCATTGCCAGCGCTTTCGAGTGGTCGGTGATGGCGATGTACTTGTACCCGAGCTCCCGCGCCGCCTGGGCCATCTCTTCGAGCGTCGCCCGCCCGTCGCTCTCGATCGTATGCATGTGCAGGTCGCCGCGAATGTCCCCGAGTTCCACCAGGTTGGGGAGCCTGCCCTCTTCGGCGGCGTCGATCTCGCCGAGGTTTTCCCGAAGCTCGGGAGGAATCCATGCGAGCCCGAGCGCGCGGTAGACATCCTCTTCCGTCTCGCCGGCCACTCTCGATTCGTCATCGGTGCGGAACAGGCCGTACTCGCTCAGCTTGAAGCCCATACGCACGCCTCGAGTGCGCAGGGCGACGTTGTGCTCCTTGCTGCCCGTGAAATACTGAAGCGCGGCCCCATAGCTCTCCCGCGGAAGCGCGCGAACGTCTACCTGCATTCCTTCGAGTCCGAACTTGGCGCTTGCCTTGTTGCCGCCTTTGCCGAGCACCTCGCTCACTTTCGGATGTTTGATGAAGCGCTCGATCGTGGCGGTGGCGCCCGGCCCCGTTACGAGCAGGTCGAGATCGCCCACCGTCTCCTTCCCGCGGCGGAGACTGCCCGCGGGCGTCACCTGTTCGACACCCGGTTCCGACGACAGATACTCGCTGAGTTCCCGCGCCAGTTCGTCCGCAAAGCTCAGCAGAAAGCGTCCGACGCGCTTGCGGTACTGGGCTATCGAACGCAAAACCTTTTCTTCGAGCTTCGCGCCCATCCTCGGCAGCACCCGGAGCTTCTGTTCGAGACACAGGCGCTCCAGGTCGTCGATTGTGCTCACCCGGTAGTGCTCCCAGATCAGGGCGATGCTTTTCGGACCCAGGCCTTGGATCTTCAGAAACTCCAGGGCCGTCGGCGGGTACTTTGCCAGAAGCTCGTCGCGGCGCTCGAACGAACCCCGCTCGGCGATCTCGGCCAGCACCGCGGCAAGGCCTTTTCCGATGCCTGGAATCTCCGTTACCGACCGGTCCGGGTCCTTGAGGATGTCGACGATTCGCTCCGGATGGTTCTCAATCGCCGACGCGCCGTTCCGGTAACTGCGGATGCGAAACGAGTCCTCTGCGGCGATCTCCATCAGGTCGGCCGTTTCCGCGAGAAGACGCGCGATTTCCCTGTTTTCCATCGCTGGAGTGCCCCGGAAAAATTGTAGCGCTTTCGGCCCGTCAGCTCGGTCTATGGGCCTCTTGCCCTTCGGCGACCGGTGCCTCGTTGAGCAGTGGAGGGTAGGGCTCGACGTGCACCATGACGTCTGCCACCCACGGAAGCACTTTGGTGATCCGGATCCGGACCTGTGTCGCGATGTCGTGGGATGAGCGAACGGTCATCTGTGGGTCGACTTCGAGATGAAGGTCGACGTGGTGCTGAAGCCCGGTCTTCCGCGCGTAACATTTCTCCACGCCGAGCACACCCGGTACCGAAAGCGCGGTGCTCCGGATCTGGCGCATAAGGTCCGGCTCCGGCATCGTGTCCATCAGTTGCATGGTCGTTTCCCGGACAACGCGCACACCGGTGAAAATCACAATCAGCCCGACGGCGAAGCCTCCGTAATGGTCGGCGGCGAGAAATCGCCCCGGATTGTAAAGTGTCAGTCCGACGGCTGCAAGCGCCGTGGAGCCCGAAAGGATGTCCACCATGTCATTCCAGCCGTCGGCCGTCAGAGACGCACTGTGGATCTTTCGCCCATAGTAGAACTTCAGACGGGACATCACCGTCTTGGCCGCGATGGACGCCAGGAGCGGCCAAATGGCATACGCCGCGGGCGCTGTGTGCACAAAGTTCACTCGTTCGAGAGAGTGGATTGCGATGCCGGTGCCTGTCGCGACGAGTACCAGGCCGACAAGCAGACCGGTGAGAGTCTCGAAGCGCCCGTGGCCGTATGGATGATTTGCGTCGGGTGGTTTGGCGGCGACAAGCAACCCGAACAGGACGATCGCCGAGGTGCCCATATCCCCTGCCGATTCGACGCCATCGGCAAACACCGAGGTCGAGTTGACCAGCAGCCCAACCACGATCTTGCTCGCGGCCAGTACGCCGCTGACCGCCATGCTGGCGATAGCAACCCGACGGCCGGTGCGCTGCAAGTCGCCCATGAAGGCAAGGATACCAGCCGTACGCTGCGCCTCGCTTGCGGGATCGCGCGCGAGGCTGATATCCTCGACTCCACCTGGGAGATTCGTATATGACACTAACAGACGTGCGAAAACTGGCCATCCGCCGGCAGGCGCGCATCCGCTTCTCTGTGTCCGCCGGCACCGAGTGCGTGATCGACGAGCACGGCGTCGTTCGCGTCGCCGGTCTCGACGGACCGCCCTCCTTCAGCCTGGAAGAGGGATTCTCGGGAGCCGGCCAGTTCGTCTTGGAGCCGGTACCGGCCGCTGGCGTCAAGAATGCCCCCCTGCGGTCGCTCTGCCGTGACGAGCTTGAGGTGCTTCTTTCCGATGTCACTCCCGCCGCACAAAAAACCAGCGACGACGAGGGCTAGGCGCCTATCGGGCGAGAAAATAAGTATTCCATTAAGCTCCGAATTGAGAGATAATGCCTAGCAAGATTTCGCGTGGAGTAAGCACAATGCGGCTGTCATTTCGTATCGTTTTCGTGCTTTGCTTCTTCACATTCCTGCTTCCGGCGCAGATTGAAGTTTCCACCAGCACGCTCTCATTCGAAGCGATCGCTGGGGGCAGTCCTCCGCCGGAGCAGCGCGTTTACGTGATCGCCTCTCCGGGAGGCACGCTCACCGAGGTGGCGCTCGCGGCCGACGGGGGCGCTCCCGGGCTTCTCGCCCCGAAATGGCTTGTGGTCGCTCCGAAATCGCTGACGATGCCCGGAGCGGTCCGCGTTGCGGTCGATCCGTCGACTCTCGTGGCCGGCACGCAAGCGTCTGCGAGAATTCTTTTCACGAAGATCGACGGTACGGCGCTGGGACCGCAGGTCCAGGTGACGCTGAATGTTCGAGAGAGCGCCCCCAAGCTTGTCGTGACGCCGGAAACCCTGCATGTTTACGGCAAAGCGACGACCTCGGCGTTCGTCGAAAGTGACATCGTACTTCGCAATACCGGTGGCGGCAGCCTCGCGCCGGTGACGGCCGAGGTGAAAAGCGCCGCGCCGTGGATGAGCGTCAAGGTGCTGGAGCCCTGCGCCGTCGAATGCACGGTTCGCGTCACCACCCGTTATGGGATGGAAACCGGAACGCGCTTTGCCGTTGTCGGGCTCAATACCGCCGCGGGCGCCGCTCGCCTGCCCGTCGCGCTTCACGTCTCCGGCGACGGGTCCATCCTGAGCCTGGAACCGCCCACGATTGCGCTCGAGGCGCGCTCGGGGCACGGTCTCATCCGATCGCGATACTCTCTCGTTTACTCCAACGGCGACACGCCCACCGACTGGATCGTGGAGAAAATCGCCGGGGGGGCGTGGCTGACTCTGGACAGCACAATTGGAGTGTCCAGCCGTTCGATTCCCGGAACGGTGTCCGTTTCCGCGAATTCAGCCGCTCTCGTGCCCGGTACCTATTACTCCCTGCTCCGCCTTTCCTCCAGCGGCGCGCTGAACTCGCCCTTGTATCTGCCCGTTGTCCTGCGTATTGCGGAGACTGCTGAGCCGCCAATCCCGCTCCTGCCCCTCGGCGGCTATGTGTTCACCGCGAAGATTGGGGAGAACCCGCCGCCAGGTCTGAAGTTCAATCTGTCGGCGAGCAGCGCCACGCCGGTGCAATTTCGCGCTTCGGTGGATCACGTGACCGGCGCCGGCTGGCTGACGGTAAGCCCGACTTCCGGCTCGGTCTCAAGCACCGCCGCCGCTAGCATCAATGTTTCGACCACCGTGCTGCCGAAGGGAGTGTACACGGGAAAGATCCACTTCTCGGTCGGGAATCTGGGAATCCGTTCCTTGAACGTAACCACGATTTCGTCTCCAGCCTCTGGCTGCGTTCCCGGCTCGGTGCACATCACGCACCTCGGGATCCCCGACGATTTCAAGGCGGCCGTAGGCGCTCATCTCCCGCTCGTCGTGTCGGTGTTGAACGACTGCGGTGAGGCCGTGACGAACGCGGCGGTGACGGTGGAGTTCTCCAACGGTGAGCGGTCCCTTCCGCTGCGGCACATCGCCAACGGTGTTTACGCGGAAGCCTGGAGCCCCTCGAAAGAAGCAGCGGCGCTCAACATCACGGCCGTGGCGACCTCGTCTGCGTATCCATTCGTTTCCCGTGCCATGGTGGCCGGGAGTGTAACCTCCGGCTCCGGTCCTGTTCTGTTCGCCAACGCCGTTCTGAACAACCTTAACCCGCTGGTCGGCGCACCGCTGGCCCCCGGAACCGTGGCTCAGGTCTACGGAAAGAACCTCGCCACCGCTACCGTCCAGCCGGGTTTCGTGAACGGCAAACTGCCGTCAACCTTCAACGAGACATCCGTGCTTGTTGGGGACATACCGGCGCCGCTCTACTACCTGAGTGACAGCCAGCTCAACGTCCAGCTTCCGGTGGAACTGGCGTCCGGTCGGGAGTACCAGGCGCTCGCAGCCCTTAACGGAGCGTGGTCGGTCCCCGTCACGGTTTTCACGGAGCCCGCAACTCCCGGCGTCGTCGTCTACTCCGACAGCGGAGTCATCGCCCAGCACGCCGATTACAGCCTCGTGAACGCGGCGAGTCCTGCCCGCCCCGCAGAGTACATTCGCGTATACCTGGTCGGGATGGGTTCCACCAACCCTGTGGTAGCAACAGGACTGCCCGCCCCGCCCCAGCTTCACCGCGTGGTCAAACAGCCGGATGTCACTCTTGACGGCGCTCCAGTCACGGTCTCGTACGCGGGCCTGGCCCCTGGTTGGGTCGGTCTCTATCAGATCGACTTCCAGGTACCCGCATCGGCCCAAACTGGTAACCTGAAGTTGACCATTACTCAGAACGGCGTACTGGCCAACGACTCGTACCTGCCCGTCCGCCGCTGACAGCTGATAGCTGAAAGCTGTTTTAGTGCTACAATCTGGAGACACCCGGCAGCAGCCTGTTGAGGGGGTGCAGTTCCCGAACGAGGGAGATTCGATGGAGAAGCTGGCGCAAAACATTCAAGAAGCATTTTTAAACAACGCGCGCAAAGAGAAGACCTTCCTCACCATCTACCTGATGAGCGGCGTGAAGCTTTCCGGCCGCATCAAGAGTTTTGACAAATACTCTGTGGTTTTGGAGACGAATAACCAGGAGCAGTTGATCTTCAAGCACGCGATCTCGACTTTGGTGGTTTCCAAACCGACCCACACCTACGCGGCGGTCACGCACGCACAAGCTGGTCCCCCGGTGGTCGGCGGTCCTCACCCCGCTCCGGGCGTGCCCTCCCACGAGTCCACGGAGGAGTAGATTACCCGGCTGGTGAAGGAGTCTGACGAGCGGGCCATCCTGGTAGGGTTGGAGCTGCGCGGACGGACTGGGTCGCTCGCGGCGGGCAAGGCGGAGTCTTTCCGGTATTCGTCCGAAGAGTCCCTGGAAGAGCTTGCGGCGCTGGCGGAGAGCGCCGGAGCTGCTGTAGTCGAGCACGTCATCCAATCGCGCCCCGCTCCGGAAGCTGCCACTCTGATAGGCAGTGGCAAGGTGCGGGAACTCGCGCAGCTCACCGGGGCCTCGCAAGCCGACGTCGTTATCTTCGACAGGGATCTCAGTCCCACTCAGCAGCGCAACCTGGAGCGTGCGCTCTCGGTCAAGGTGGTCGACCGCACCCAGCTCATTCTGGACATTTTCGCCCGGCGTGCCCGCACTCGGGAGGGCCAGCTTCAGGTCGAGCTCGCCCAACTGAGTTACCTGCTGCCGCGCCTGGTCGGCCGCGGTGTTGAGATGTCGCGCCTCGGCGGCGGAATCGGTACGCGTGGACCCGGCGAGACCCAACTTGAGACCGACCGCCGGCGGATCGCCCGGCGTCTCAAGAAGATACGCGTGGAACTCGAAAGTGTGCGCGGCCATCGCTCGGTTCAGCGCAAGCAGCGCCAGGCGATCCCGCTCGCCACTGCCGCCCTGGTCGGGTACACCAACGCGGGTAAGTCCACTCTCTTCAATCGCCTCACGGGAGCCGGCGTCCTGGCCGACGACCGGCTCTTCGCCACGCTCGACCCCACGATTCGTGCCGCAATTCTGCCCTCCCGCCGGCGGATTCTGCTGAGCGACACCGTCGGATTCATTCGCAACCTGCCTACCACGCTGATCGACGCCTTCCGCGCCACGCTGGAGGAGGTGATCGAGGCGTCCCTCTTGATCCACGTCGTCGACGCGTCCTCCGCGCACGCGGTACACCAGACCTCCCACGTCCGCAAGGTGTTGACCGAGATCGGCATCGCCAACACACCGCAGGTCCTCGTTCTCAATAAAGCGGACAGCCTGCCCGCCGGCGGCATCGACCGGGAAACCGTCCATCGCCGCCTGGCCGAGGATCTCGGAGCCATCGTTCAGGCCCGTGCCGTCAGCATTTCCGCGCTCACCGGAGCGGGTATCGAACGCCTCCTGGAGGCAATCGACGAAACGCTGCCGCTCGATCCTGTCGAGCGCGTGCACTTCCGGCTCCCGGCAGGAGAGGGCGCCGCGCTTCATCTCCTCCACGAGTTCGGCCAGGTGCGCGCCGCCGACTACGCGGATGGCTACTGTAATGTCGAAGCGGACGTGCCTGAGTCCATCCGGCGCCGGCTTACTCGCTACCTGGTAGAAAGTTAATCTGTGGAAAACGTTGTGGGAATCCTGCGGGAAAGGACTCCCGCGTCGCATGGATTCCGCTCGCGATCTTGTGCAAGGCATTATTTTTCGTGTAGATGCCGCCCCGGCACCTTAGGGAGCGGCCAAACTACCCCAGTTACGTTTTCCACAAGTTGGCGCAAAACACCAAGCCGTTCTATATTTGTTTAGGGTCGATGAATCTACCGAACCTGTTGACCATTCTGCGGATCTTCTTCGTGCCGTTTCTGGTCGCAGTGTTGGTGCAGGGAAAGCTCGGTATCGACGTCGGTGGCTTTCACCTCTCGAACGACATTCTGGCGCTCGGTATTTTTCTCGCCGCGGCCGCAACAGACCTCCTTGACGGATATCTCGCTCGAAAATGGGGCCAGGTGACGACGGTCGGTATGCTGCTCGATCCGATCGCAGACAAGCTCCTGATCTCCGCGGCGTTGATTGCGCTCGTCCAGATACGGCTGATACCGGCGTGGATGGTGATCCTAATCGTCGGCAGGGAGTTCGCCATCTCCGGACTGCGAAGCATTGCCGCGGCTGAGGGCTACACGATCCGCGCCAGCGATCTGGGCAAGACCAAGA
Source organism: Bryobacteraceae bacterium (assembly GCA_035455185.1). Taxonomy (GTDB): domain Bacteria; phylum Acidobacteriota; class Terriglobia; order Bryobacterales; family Bryobacteraceae; genus JAEHDI01. The sequence goes on from DATIFQ010000405.1 coordinate 9,512, forward strand.
TGATGTCGCAGGTCATCGCGATCTCCCTGGTCGTGCTGAGCATCCGCTGGCGCCAACTGGCTCCGTACGCCAATTTGTGGCTCTGGGGAGTTGTCGTATTCTCGCTTGCATCCGCCGTGCAGTACTTCCGAAAATTCTGGAGAAGGGTGGATGACCAGATCAAGCTGCGGGGCCGCCGCGAATTGCTTCTGCTCGAACGGCTGGCGAAGCGAGAGCAGCGCAAACGGGAACGGGCAGCCGCGGCGGAACGTGCGGCCGGCCAAGGGCTGTAGCGCTCAGGGTCTATAATAAACGGTTCGGTGAATCACGAGGCAGACGCGGAAATCGCTGTCATTGTCGTCAACTGGAACCGCCGCGAGCTTCTTCGCCGCTGCCTGGAATCGCTGGCCCGGCAGGAAGGCGTCGACTTCGAGATCATCGTTGTTGACAACGGTTCGGTCGACGGTTCGCCGGACATGGTGAAACGCCAGTTTGGCGCCGGCCCTGTTCCGTTGCGTTTGATAGAAAACGCGGAAAACCGCGGGTTTTGCGGGGCGAATAACCAGGGCATCTGCGCCACCCGAAGCCGTTTCGTGGCGCTCCTGAATAACGATGCCGAAGCGGCGGCAGGTTGGCTGGCCGCCCTGAGGCGGTGCTTCGACGGCCGGCCCGATGTCGGCATGGTCGCCTCGAAAATCCTCGTGTTCGAGGATCCGCGGCGGATCGACAAAGTCGGTCACCTGATCTACCCGGACGGCCAGAACAGAGGCCGTGGAACCGGAGAGTTCGACACCGGCCAGTATGACCGTATCGAGGAGACGTTGTGGCCGGATGGATGCGCCGCGATGTACCGGCGCGAGATGCTGGATGAGATCGGCGGATTCGATGAGGATTTCTTTGCTTATGCGGACGACGCCGAACTGGGCCTCCGCGCCCGGATCGCCGGCTGGAATTGTCTCTACGTGCCTGACGCCGTCGTTCGGCATCACCGCGGCGCTACTCTGGGTGTCGCCTCCAGCCGTCGTCTCGAACTCATCGAGCGCAATCGCATCCTTCTTGCTGCGAAACTGTTTCCTTGGAGCCTGCTATGGCTGAACGGCCTGTACTACACGGCGAGGATCGGAGCCGGAATGGTGGCCGCCGCTCGGGGGAAAGGCGAAATCGGCAGGTTTCCGGGAATCCGCGAGAAACTGCGGGCGGCAATGGCGTTGTTGCGGGGCGACCTGCAGGCGCTTCGGATGCTTCCGCGGATGCTCCGGAAGCGCCGCGAGATCGCGAAGTTCCGCCGCCTCTCCTCCTCCCAGATCCGCCGGTTGATCCTCCACCACCGGATCCCGCTCCGCAAGTTGACAGAGGAATCGACCTGAAGGCTCCCGAGCGCGCATCTTCCGGTGGCGAGTGCCCCGCCTGCCAGTGCGGCGAATTCCTGAGCCTGTTCACTGCCACGGACCGGCTTTACCGGACCACTCACAACAGGTTTCAAGTCGTTGAGTGCGCACGGTGCCGTTTGATCCGCCTCCATCCGCGTCCAACACCCGAAGAAATTGCGCAGTATTATCCGGCAGACTACTGGTTCGCGCCGGATGACGCCGCCGCCGACTGGCTCGAAGAGATCTACCGCCGCTTCGTGCTCCGGGATCATGTCCGCTTCGTCAGGCGAGCGGTGGAAAGCTCTCGCGTGCAAGGCCCGGTTCTCGATGTCGGTTGCGGCGGCGGACTTTTTCTCCGCATGCTGGCTGAACGTGGTTTGCCTGTTGTCGGGCTGGACTTCTCGCTCGACGCTGCGGTGCTTTCCTGGCGCGTGAACGGAGTGCCGGCCGTCTGCGCGACCCTCTCTCAGGCGCCCTTCCCTTCGGAAAGCTGCGCGGCCGTCACCATGTTTCACGTGCTCGAGCACCTGTACGATCCGGTGTCATACATCGAGGCCGCGCATCGCCTCCTGAAACCCGGCGGACGGTTGATTGTCCAGGTGCCGAACGCCGCTTGCTGGCAGTTCCTGCTGTTGGGTGAGAACTGGACCGGAGTCGACGTCCCCCGCCATCTGTATGACTTCCGGGCCAGCGACCTCGAGGTCCTCCTCAGCGACTGCGGCTTTGATGTGGTCCGCCAGAAGTACTTCTCCCTGCGCGACAATCCGGCGGGCATGGCCACTAGTCTCGCCCCGTCGCTGGATCCGATGGTCCGGCGGGTGCGCCGCACACAGGAGACGTCTCGAATCAGGCTCTTCAAGGACCTGATCTACTTCGGCTTGGTCGTCTGCTGCCTTCCGTTCACCCTGATCGAGGGCGCTTGCCGTGCGGGCTCCACGGTAATGGTGGAGGCGCGCAAGAAAGCATGAACCGCGCCGCGATTCTGCGCTGCCTGCCCGGACCGTTGCGCCGTCACATCCTCTTCTTCGAGGCTGAGATCGAACGCGCGGTCGCCGTCTTCGCCCGATCTCTCGATCCCGGCTCCCGTGTCCTTGACGCCGGTGCGGGCGAAGGGCGCTATGCCGGCTTCTTCCCGAACCAACGGTACTGCGGCGTCGACCTTGGCATCGGTGACGCCGCGTGGAACTACAGGGGGCTCGACGTCGTCGCCGACCTGGCCGCTCTTCCCTTCCCCAACGGCTGCTTCGACGCCTGTCTGAACATCGTGACGCTCGAGCACCTGCCGGACCCCGGCGCGGCGCTGGTGGAAATCGCCCGGACTCTGAAGCCCGGTGGCCGGGTCCTGCTCGCCGTTCCCCATGAATGGGAGGTCCACCAGGCGCCACACGACTATTTCCGGTTCACCCGCCACGGAATCTCACATCTGTTGGAAAGGGCAGGATTTTCGTCCGTCGATGTCGAGCCCGCCGGCGGTTTCTTCCGGCTCCTCTCGCGAAGACTGCTGAATGGATTGCAGTTCTTTCCTCCACTGCTCGTACCCGTGGCCGCCCTATTCCTCGCGCCGCCGGCGCTCCTCCTGCCCGGTTTCGACTTCCTGGACCGCGAACGCAATTTCACCTTGGGGTATCTATGCACCGCCGTCAGGCGCTCTTAACCCTTCTCCGCGCCCTCGCGCCCCCTGCGGGCTTCAACGGCGACTCGGCGCTGCGGTACACCGTGAAGGCGGTCTCCTTTGGTCCCCGTCCTCCGGGATCGGACGCGATCCACCGCCTGCAGGCCTACATACTCTCGCAGTTGAAAACGACAGGCTGCGAGATCATCGAGGATGACTTCACTGCCCGAACGCGGTTCGGTCCGGTCGCGATGAAGAACATCATCGCCCGGTTCCGCGGTACGTCGGGCCGCGCGCTGGCCATCACCGGGCACTATGACACCAAGCTCATGCGCGGCGTCCCTTTCGTCGGAGCCAACGATGGCGGCTCCTCCACCGGATTCCTGCTCGAGATGGCCCGCGTGCTCGCCGGCAGGTCGAACGAGGACGACGTGTACCTCGTCTGGTTCGATGGGGAAGAAGCGCTGGTCGCATGGACCGAGGCCGACGGTCTCTACGGAAGCCGCCACCTCGCGCGCCGATGGTCTGACGACCGAACAGCCACACGCCTCAAGGCGCTGATCAACGTCGACATGATCGGCGACCGTGACCTCGGCATTCTTCAGGAGATGGGCTCTTCTCCGGGCTTGCGGAAGCTCGTCTGGCAGGTGGCCGAAGAGATCGGGTACGGACGGTACTTCCTCGACGTCTCCGGTAATATCGAGGACGACCATGCCCCGTTCGCTGCGGCAGGTGTCAATGCGCTCGACCTGATCGACTTCGACTACGGTCCCGGAAACTCGTATTGGCACACCGCCCAGGACACCGTGGACAAGCTCGGCGCCCACAGCTTCCAGGTGGTCGGTGACGTCCTCTTGGAAGTGATCCGCCGTCTCGAACGATAGAGGGTGCTGAAGAGTAGCACAGGCCTCAGCCTGTGGATCGTGTTTTGCATCAACCGCTTATTCGGGCTACGTCTCCGGTTCATCCTTCAGCGCTGGGTCGGCGGTATCGAATTTCGGACCATCCGCGTCCCAGTCTTCAGCCCGGAACATGCGGCCCTGGCCCGCCGGTCCACCGATCTCTTTGATTGTTACTTGCACCTTCGTGCCTTTCACCCGCACCCACGCGAAGTGATAGAACGCTCCCTGTTCGAAGCCCTGATCCGGTGTCAAATCCCGCCGGAAGTGCGCACCGGAGCTGCCCAATGCGACGTACCCGATCCCGTCACGCTCCATCCGCATGAACTGGTGTCCATGCCCGCTGATGATCTGGTCGACGCCATACTGTCGCGCCAGTCGGTGCAACGGGAACTCTCCGCTGCCTGCCTTCAGAAAAACCACCCAGTAAGGCTTGTGAAAGAAAATGAACTTCGGCCGGCGGTGCCTGTTCCGGCGCAGGTCTTTCTCGAGAAACTTCAACTGCTCCTCGTCGAGGTCCAGCGTCCGACTGTTGTCGAGCACGGTGAAGTGTGCGTCCTGGACGTTGAAGCTATAGAACGATCGCCGGCCCGTTTCGCGCTCGAACAGCTCCCGCGACTTGTCGCTCCAGATGTCGTGGTTCCCGGGCGTGAAGTAGAACGGGAACGAAGCGTATCTCCGCAAAATCGCTCTGAGTTCCTGCCATTCCGTCTCGGCGCGCGTGTCGTCGCCTCCCTGGATCGTGTCGCCGATGTTGATGGCGAAATCCGGAGATAGCATCGCCACCTCCCGCCAGACGCGGCCATAAATTTGCGGCATCGCCGAGCCGGTCCGGTCGCCGAGGATGGCGAAGTGGAAGTCGTTGCCCCCTCGCGAAAACGCCGGCCCGCTGAAGAAAGCGGTTACGGCAAGCGCAAAAAGTACTCCCGCACCCCAGAATCGAAGCTTCCGTCGCATCCGTTCATTCTGCCACGGCACGGATGGGCGGACCTCCGGGCCGGCCTCCTCCAGGGTTCTTCTAGGATTCTCTGTGCCCTCTGTGGTGAAGCCAGCTCCAAATCGCGCGCGAGTTTTCCGGCCTGTGGCCCACTTATCTACTCGGGGGAATTCCCCTAGCAGGGTGCCGAAACAACCGCCGGCGTTGTCGCTCGACACAGCCAAAGGCCGTGCCACCGCTGAGAATCAACTTCTTACGGCCTGCGGTGGCACAGGCTTCAGCCTGTGGCGCTGGTTTTTCAGCACCCTGATAGCCGGTATCCATGCATACGCTCGACTTTGCCGCGGCTGGCTTGCTCATCCCGCTGGCAATCCTCATGCTCGTCAGCGGCCTGGACGACCTTCTGTTGGTCCTGGCGATGGCATGGCGGTGGGTCCGCCTCCGCCGGCTCCCGCAAGGTCCCTCGGACGCCGACCTCCAACTCGTGCCCGAGCAGCGCATCGCCATCTTCGTGCCCCTCTGGCGCGAGGACCGCGTCATCCGGCGCATGCTCGAACACAATCTCGCAGCCATCCGCTACCGCCGGTACGACTTCTTTGTCGGCGCCTACCCCAACGACGAGCCGACCCTTGACGCCGTGCGCAATGCCGAGCAGCGTTACCCAAACGTGCACCTCGCCGTCTGCCCGCACGATGGCCCGACGTCCAAGGCAGACTGCCTCAACTGGATCTATCAGCAGATGCTGGTGTTCGAGGACCTCCGCGGCGTCTATTTCGACGTCATCGTTACCCACGATGCCGAAGACCTGATTCATCCCGACTCATTGCGTTGGATCAACTACCACTCAAGCTCCTGCGACATGGTGCAGGTTCCGGTGCTTCCGCTCGCCACGCCGTTGCGCAGCGTCACCCATGGCGTCTACTGTGACGAGTTCGCCGAGTATCAGACCAAGGATGTGCCGCTCCGTACCGTTTTCGGAGGCTTTCTGCCGTCAAATGGCGTCGGTACCGGCTATACCCGCCGCGCCGTCTGGAAACTGGCCGAAATGTCGTCCAACCGCATTTTCGAGCCGGGCTGTCTCACCGAGGACTACGACACCGGCCTGCGGCTGCACCGCCTTGGATTCCGGCAAATGTTTGTTCCGCTCCGCTTCGCCGGAGGGCGCCCGCTCGCGACCCGGGAGTACTTCCCGCAATCCTTCCGCCAGGCGGTTCGCCAGCGGACACGGTGGGTCATCGGCATCGCCCTGCAATCGTGGGAGCGGCACGGCTGGAAAGGCGGCCCGTCGGTGGCCTACTGGTTCTGGCGCGACCGGAAAGGCCTACTCGGCCATCCGGTCACGATCGCTGGCAACGCTCTGTTCGCCTATGGGCTGGCGTCATGGCTCTGGAGCCGCGTAACGGGTTTGCCGTGGAATCTTAGCCACCACGTCGCTCAACCGCTGTTCACGCGATTGCTCGTGGCCACCACGTCGCTCCAGGCCCTGCACATGCTTGTGCGCGCGGCCTGCTCCGCTAGAATTTACGGCTGGCGTTTCGCGCTCGGCGTCCCCGTTCGAACGGTGTGGGCGAACTGGATCAATTCGGTCGCCACGACGCTTGCTGTCTGCCGCTACGTATGGGCCCGCTTGGAACGCCGCCCGCTCGTGTGGTTGAAGACCGACCACCTATACCCCTCACGCGAGGCTCTCCGGCAGCATCGTCCTCCCGAGCCCGCCGTATGGACCTCCGATCACGTCGACGTCGGCTCGATCCCTCCCGCCGGCGCTCAAGTCCGGTAGCTCGCGTTGATGCGGATGTACCCTTCCGTCAGGTCGCAGGTCCAGAAGCAGGTCTCACCCCTCCCCTGGCCCCGGATCGCAAAGCGGATCACGCAGTCCGAGGTATCGAGTTTCTTCTTCAGTTCGAGCTCGGAGAACTCCGCCGCAAGGCCCCTGCGGCACACCGGCACTCCCTGAAGCAGGATGTCCACCTTGTCGGGATCGAACTCCACACCGGAAGCTCCTGCCGCCGACAGAATGCGCCCCCAGTTCGGATCGGAGCCCGCGATCGCCGTCTTCACCAGCGGTGAGTTGGCGATCGCCCTCGCGATCTGCGTGGCCGCCTTGTCGTCCTTCGCCCCCACCACGTGGACGGTCACCTTCTTGTTTGCGCCTTCGCCGTCCCGCGCAATCATTTCCGCGAGGTCCTGCATCACCCAGCAGAGCACTTCTTCGAACACCATCCGCTCCTTGCTGGTCGGCCGCAAGCCCGATGCCCCGTTTGCCAGCAGAATCAGCGTGTCGTTCGTCGACATATCGCCATCGACCGACAGGCGGTTGAAACTCCGCTCCGTCGAGTGCCGCAGCATCCTCGCGAGGGGACCCGGTTCGATCTCCGCGTCTGTCATCACGAATCCGAGTGTCGTCGCCATCCGCGGGTGGATCATCCCCGCCCCTTTGGTCATGCCGGCGATGCGCGCCATGCCGTGGTTGAACGGCACCTCGCCGAAGGCGACCTTCGGGATGCGATCCGTCGTCATGATCGCCCGCGACACGTCCTCGAAGCGTGTTTCCGAAAGGCCCTTGAACAGCGCGGGCAGCGAGCCGGTCACGAGAGAGGCGTCCATCTCGACACCGATCACCCCCGTCGACGCCGGCAGAACTTGCGTCATCGGCGACTTCAGTTCCTTGGCGGCCGCGCGGCAGCACGCCGCCGCCACCCGCATCCCGGTGCGGGTCGCGCAGTTCGCGTTCCCGGCATTCGCTAGTATCGCCCGGGCTTCTCCACCCGTGGCCTTCAGGTGGTTTCGTGCCAGCCGCACGGGCGCAGCCTGCACACGATTGGTCGTGAAGACGGCGGCGGCCGAAGCCGGCGCGTCGCTGGCGATGATGGCAAGGTCGTCCCGCTTGTCCTTGCGAATCCCTGCGTATGTGGACGAATATCGATAGCCGAGCGGCAATTTCACTGGCTCAAATCCCCTAACATCCCATGTCTCGTGGGGCAGACAATCGCCGTTTGTCGTCTGCCGCACTCACAGGCCATGGAAAACGATGGCCTGCGCCGCACTACAGTAACCTCTCGTTCTCCGCCAGGCGCTGCCCGTTGACGAACGCCTCCGAAGTCACCCTTTTTCTTCCTTCCAACTGGAGCTCGATCACCTCCAGGCTGGTGCCCTGCCCGCACGCCACCAGCAGCCGACGTCTGGCCGGCTTGAGTGTCCCGGGCGCTTCGGACACCGCGGCATCGCCGGTCGTCGCTCTCCACACATGCAACAACTGTCCGCGAAAAACGCTCCAGGCGCCCGGCCACGGAACAAAACCGCGCACCCTATTGTAGATGTCCGCGGCGGGCAGGTTCCAGTCAATCCGGCCGTCTTCCTTTCGAAGGATCGGCGCGAGTGTGGCGAGTGACGGATCCTGCTTCCGCGGAACGACGCTGCCGGCTTCGAGATCGCGAAGCGTTTCCTCCAGCAGTTCCGCGCCCATCGAGGACAACCGCCTGCCAAGCTCCTCCGCCGTCTCCTCCGGCCCGATCGCCGTTTCCCGTTGGAGCAGGATGTCGCCCGTGTCCAGGCCCGCGTCGATCCGCATCGTGGTCACGCCGGTGACCGGTTCCCCGTGCGAGATGGCCCACTGGACAGGCGCCGCTCCGCGGTATTTCGGAAGCAGCGACGCGTGAACATTGATGATTCCTTGTGGTGGAATGTCGATGATGTTCTGCGGGATGATCTGGCCGTAGCCCACCACCACCATCGCGTCCGGCTTCAGCGCGGCGAGCGCATCTACGATTTCCGGACGCCGGATCCTCTCGGGCTGATAAACCGGCAAGCCGTGACGTAACGCAGCGATCTTCACTGCGGACGCCGCGATTTCTCCGCCCCGGCCCTTCGGTCGGTCAGGCTGCGTGTAGACGGCGGAAACTTCGTGGCCAGCTTCAATCAGCCGTTCCAGCGTGGGAACCGCGAAGCCCGGAGTGCCGAGAAATACGACCCGCATTTTCTTGAACCGCGACCGTCGGCGAGCGGTCCCTGGCAGGACGCTGAAAAACCCGCCGGCACGGACGCCCGACACAGCCTAAAGGCTGTGCCACCACTGAGAATCAGCAGTTTACGGCCTGCGGTGGCACAGGCTTCAGCCTGTGGCGCGGGTTTTTCAGCGCCCTGCTAGTCCCCGCCGAGCCGCCCTCAGCTCCACTCGCCCGCCTTGATCATCTTTCGGACCTTGCGCCGGATCAGGTCACGCTTCAGCACGCTGACATGGCTCAGGTAGAGCTTGCCGTTCAGGTGGTCCGTCTCATGCAAAAACGCTCGGGCCAGGACCTCCTCGCCGGTCATTTCAAACGTCTCTCCCTTCGCGTTCTGCGCGCGCACCGTCACCCGTAGCGGCCGCGTGACCTCCTCCCGGAAACCAGGCACGCTGAGACATCCCTCCTCGGACGTCTGCTTCCCTTCCTTGCGGACGATCTCCGGATTGATGAGCACGAGCTTCTGCGATCCGTCCTCCCCAACCGACGTGTCGATCACCGCAATCCGTCGCGAGATGCCGATCTGCGGCGCGGCCAGTCCGACCCCCTTCGCAGCGTACATCGACTCGAACATGTCTTCGATCAGTTTGTGCAAGTCGGGTGTATCGAACTCGTGGACCGTCTCGGCTGGTTTCTCCAGAACCGGGTCGCCGAGCTTGACGATGGGGTAAATCATCAGAATCGCCTCACCTGCTCCATGTAGCCGTCAAAATTCCGCTTCGCTTCGCGCATCGAGTCGCCGCCGAACTTTTCAAGCATCGCCTGCGCCAGCACCAGGGCCGTCATTGCTTCGCCGATCACTCCCGCCGCCGGAACGACGCAGACATCGCTCCGCTCGTACGCGGCCTGCACAGCCTCCCGCGTGATCAGGTCCACCGACTCGAGCGGCCGCCGCAGCGTGGAAATCGGCTTGAGAAAGCCCCGTACAACGACGTCCTGCCCGTTCGTGATGCCTCCCTCCAGACCGCCCGCCCGGTTCGCGCCCCGCGCAAAACGCCGCGACTCCAGGTCGTAGTGAATCGTGTCCTGCACCTTCGAGCCGAAGCTGGCCGCGTTCTCTTCCGCTGGACCGATCTCGACTCCCTTCACCGCCTGGATGGAAACGATAGCCTGCGCCAGCCGCCCGTCCAGACGCGAGTCCCAACTGATGTGCGATCCGAGGCCTGGCGGCACGTTGTGCGCCACCACTTCGAAGATCCCGCCCACGGTGTCTCCGGTGCGGTAAGCCTGGTCGACGACCTCCTTCATATTCGCTTCGGCCTCGGCATCGACGCAGCCGAGCAGAACCTCTTTCGACCGGCTCAATGCAACCAGTTCCTGCCACGTCGCCGGCCGGCCGAGGCAGACGCCGCCGACGGCCACCACGTGACTGAGCACCTCGATGCCGAACTCGCGCAGGTACGACTTCGCTATGGCGCCGAGGGCTACCCGCGCCGTCGTCTCGCGCGCGCTGGCGCGTTCGAGCACGTAGCGGGCGTCGTGGAAGTCGTATTTCAGAACACCGGCGAGGTCGGCGTGCCCGGGCCGCGGTCGCGTCACCACTTTGCGCTTTTCCTCGCCGCCGTCGGTGTCCTCCACCGCCAGCGCGTCGCGCCAGTTTTCCCAATCCTTATTCTTGATCAGCATCGCCACTGGCGAGCCGATCGTGTACGAGTGCCGGACGCCGGCGACGATTTCGACGTGGTCCGTCTCGATCTTCATCCGGCCGCCGCGTCCGTACCCCTGCTGGCGGCGCCACAGTTCGCGATCGACTGTGTCAAGTTTGACCGGAACGCCGGCCGGCAAACCGGTCAGCGTCGCGACAAGGCATTCGCCGTGAGACTCCCCTGCTGTTTCGAAGCGAAACATCGACAATGCTCCATCCTATCGGATGCCGCCTCGAAGCGGCAACGCCTGCAGCGTAGAATGGATTTGTCGGCTCCTTGCTCAAACTCTGCATGCACGCGAATACCCGGGTTCTGTCGTTGCTCTTATTTGCCGCAGTCACACCGCTCTTCTCGGAGGTAGCGCTCCTCGTCGGAGAGCCGTTTGGCAAGTTCGGTGCTCTCAACCCGACCGGACATGCGGCAATCTACCTGTCGGGAGTGTGCGCGGAGTCGCCGATAAAGCTCCGCCTTTGCCGGCCGGGCGATACCGGCGTGGTGATCAGCCGCTATAACCGGATTGCGGGGTACGACTGGATCGCCGTTCCCCTGGTGCCTTACCTGTACGCCGTTGAGCGGCCCGAGGATGTGCCCGCTTCCGCCGATGATCTGGCGGTCGCCCGTTTGCGGGAAGGCTATCGGCGATCGCACCTCTGGACGCTTGTGCCCAGCGGCCCGGAAAATGATCCTGCCAGCGGGGACTGGACCCAACTGGCTGGCGCCGCCTACGATCGCACCATCTATGGCTTCGCGCTCGAAACCACGCCGGAGGACGACGCCCGCCTGGTTCGCTACCTCAATTCGAAGCCCAACCGGAAGCGGTTCAATCTTCTTTACCGGAACTGCGCGGACTTTGCGCGCGGCATCCTTAATTTCTACTATCCGCGTGCGCTCCGCCGCAGCCGCATCGCGGACGCTGGCATTACCACGCCGAAACACTCTGCCAAAACGCTGGTCAACTATTGCCGGCGCCGGCCTGGCCTGCGCCTTTCGCAATTCGTGATTCCGCAGGTCCCCGGTGGACGCCCCAGCAAGAAACTCCGGGGAGTAAGCGAATCCCTCGTCTGGTCGAAGAAGTACGTGGCGCCCCTGCTGCTCTTTCAGCCCTGGGTGGCGGCGACCGCGGCCGCGGCCTACCTGTCGAAAGGCCGCTTCGATCCCGCCCGGCATTGTGAGACAGTCTGCGAGCCCGGCACGCTGGAATCCTGCATTTCCGGCTCCGGGACCGGCACGATAGCGGCCTCAGCCGACCGCCCAGCCAGGCTGAGCCGCGACTAAAAGGGGCGGCAAAAATGCTTCGTCTGGGACGCACCGCACTATCTCTGTGATAATGAAAGTACGTCATGAGCGATCGAGGTCCGCTGGAGGATTTGGTTCGCCGGGCGCGCCGGCGCATCGTCCGGCGCCTGGTCGCCGCGGAGCTTGCCTTCGCTGCCGCCGTCGCCATGGCCGGCCTCATCGCGCTTCTCGTCCTCGGCACCCAGATCCTCGAATGGTATTGGCTCGTCGTCCTCTTCGGCGGCAGCCTCGCGTGGGGGCTCTACCGCACGTTGCGCCGCGTCCCCTCCGCGTATTACGTCGCGCGCAATGTCGACCGCGGCCTCGGCCTAGAGGATTCCCTCTCCACCGCGTATCACTTCCTTAATCCGCCCGGCAGCCTCAAAGTCTCGCCGGACGTCCGTGACGCTCAGCGGCGGCAGGCCGAAGAGCTTGCCGGCCGGGCCGACGTCAAACAGGCCTTGCCGCTTGGTGTTCCGCGCGGCCTTCGCGCCGCCGGTCTCCTCGGACTCGTTGCCTTCGGCCTCTTCGCCCTCCGCTACGGGCTGACGCATTCCCTCGATCTCCGTCCGCCGATCGCGCGAGCGTCCTTCGACGTCTTCTCTGCGAAAACGGTCGAGACCGCGGGCTTGCCGAAACCGCGCCCGCCGCGTCCGGGCAACGAACCGATTCCCGCGATCGGCATGACCGCGGACGAACGCGCCGCCAAGCACGACTCCCGCCAGTCCCTCGCCACCGAACCGGGCGAAGCCGAAGCGTCCAGCGTCCCCGGGGATGCGCTCCGTAAGGCGGAAGGCCTCCCCACGCGCGATGCCGCCGATGAACAGGCGGAGGCTTCCTCCGGCGAGCCTGCGCCCAACGCGGATTCTTCCCCTGCGGCGGAGGGCGATAACGCCGCCCCGTCGTCGCCACGCAAGCAGAATGCGAAGTCCGGCGAAAACTCCGACCTCCTGAACAAACTGCGCGATGCGATGGCCGACCTGCTCTCACGTCTGAAAATCAAGCCGCCGTCGAGCGGCGAGATGCAGACCGCCGAGGGCAAGGGAGACACGGAGTCCCGGCAGCGGCAGGGCAAGGGCCAGAAAGGCCCGCCCGGCGCCAGCCGTGAGGACATGCGTGCGGACGCCAACGCCGAACAGGAGGCCGGCGAAGAGAGTGAAGGCGCCGAGTCCCGTGACAAGGCCGCCGGCAAACCCGGCCGCCGCAGCGCCGACACCGCCGCCAATCGCAAGGAACGCAGCGGCGTTGGCAAAGAGGAAGGCGACAAGGAGATCCGCGAAGCCCAGCAGCTCGAGGCGATGGGAAAAATCAGCGAGATCTTCGGCAAGCGCGCCGAAAATCTGAAAGGTGAGGTGACCGTCGAGGTCTCCTCCGGCGACCAGCAGTTAAAAACGCCTTACTCACAGAGCGCCGCCGCTCACTCCGACACCGGCGGCGAGATCCACCGCGACGAGGTCCCGCTCATCTACCAGCAGTACGTGCAGCAGTACTTTGAGCAGGTCCGCAAACTCCCACCCCCCAAGTGAGCGCAACCGGAGACAGGCTACTCTGCCCTGAGCGAAGCGAGCGGGCAGAGCTGCCTGTCCCCGTGATTCTGGAACCTCAAGCTTCAGCGAGCGGCCCTACTTCCCCGTCGTGCGCATCCGCTCCGCGATGCTCGCCGCGTAGTAGTTCACCACCTGCGCCTCTCCGCGCACCACTTCGTAATACGCCGCTTTCAGCAACTGATCTTTGCGGTTCATGATCGTTTCGCGGATCGTCTGCTGCACCCGCGGATCCTGCAGCTCGCGCTGGCCCGCCGGCTCCTTCGACATCACTTTCAGAATGCGGTAGCCTTCCGGCGTCCGGATAATCGGCGAGATCTGCCCCGGCTGGAGCTGCATCACCATCTTCCGCAGCTCCACGTTCGCCTTCTCCAGCGCCGACTCCGGAATGAACCCGAGGTCACCGCCGTTGGCCGCCGTGTTCGGGTCTTCCGAATAATTCTGGGCCAGCATGGCGAAGTCCTCGCCCTGTTTCAGCCGCGCCTCCAGCATCCGGATCTTCTTTCGCGCCTGCTCCTCGCTGTTCGCCTCGTCCCGTTTCAGATTGCGTGCGTCCGGATTCGCCCCCGGCGTCACCAGCAGTTGCAGGAGATGGACCCGCGGCTCCGCCTGGTTGAACGCCGCCTTGTTCGAGTTGTAGAAGTCCGTCACGTCCTTGTCGGAGATGTTGATGTGCGACGTGATCTCCTTGTTAAAAAGCTTCTGGATGCTCAGGTCGCGCCGGAGCTGAGTCTTTAGCTCCGCCACCGTCATATTCCGCGCCTCCAACTGCTTCTGGAACTCCTCCTGGGTGTACGGCGCCTTCAGTTCGTTGAACTTCGCATCCACGTCGGAGTCCACCGCCATCAGCCCCAGTTTCTCCGCGCGCTGGAGCATGATTTCGTTGTCCACCATGCTGCGCAATACTTCGAGCTTTTGGATCGCCAGCAGGTCCTCGCTGGCGCGCTCGTCGCGCTGCGGGAACTGTAGCTTGTACTGGCGCTCCAGGTCCTCGTGCGTGATCACGCGGTTGTTCACTGTGGCCGCAACATTGGCGGGCGGCGACTTCCTGCAGCCGGGGATGGCGAGCGCTCCGGCGGCCAGAACGGCAAGGAGGGGTAAGCAGCGGGATGACATGATTCGCTACGTTATTGTATCGGAGCCGCCGCCTCCGCCGCAGCCGCGGCGGGAGCGTGATCTCATATGCACCGGACACACGGATTCATCACCTTCACCGCGGCCTGTTTCAGCTTGCTCGCCGCTCCCCGCCAAACTCCCGGCGTTCCGTCCGGGCGCTCGTCCTTCGAATGGCAGACCGCCACAGCCGCTGAGCTGGGCCTCGACCCGGCAAAGCTCGACGCCATGAAGGACGCGCTCGCCGCGCGCGGCACCTCCGGCCTCCTCATCGTTCGCCGCGGGAAGATCGCTTACGAGTGGTACGCGCCCGCGAGCGGGCCGGCTAAACCGCACTACACCGCTTCCATGGCCAAGGCGCTCGTTGGTGGAATGTCCCTGCTCCTGGCTTTGAACGACGGCCGTCTCGGCGCCGATGACGTCGCCGCGAAATACATCCCGGAATGGCGCAACGATCCACGAAAAGCCCGCATCACCATCCGGCAGCTCGCCTCTCACACCTCCGGTATCGAGGACGCCGAGGAAGAAGGAAAACGTCACGATGAGCTCACCGGATGGAAAGGTGCTTTCTGGAAACGGGATCCCGATCCGTTCACTATCGCGCTGACCCGCGCACCGGTCGTCTTTGACCCGGGAACCGCGAACGCATACAGCAACCCCGGCATGGCCGCTCTTGCCTATGCCGTGACGGCCGCCCTGAGAACGGCGCCGCAGACCGACATCCGGACTCTACTCAAACAGCGCGTCATGGATCCGCTCGGCATTCCGGAAAAGGAATGGTCCATCGGCTATGACCGGGCCTACGAGGTCGATGGCCTCAGCCTCTACGCCAACTGGGGTGGCGGTGGCTACACCGCCCGCGCCGCCGCTCGCGTCGGCCAACTGATGCTGCACCGGGGCGAATGGAATCACCGCCGCCTGATCGGCCGCGAGTGGGTACGGCAGGCGCTCGCCCCCTCCGGCCTCCCCGATCAGCCGAGCACCGCCGCCGACCCCGCCCCCGCCTCGGGCCTCGCCTGGTGGATCAACGTCAAGAGCGGATGGCCTCGCGTGCCCCGCGACGCCTTCGCCGGTGCCGGCGCCGGACATCAGTTGCTGATTGTGATTCCCAGCCTCGACCTCGTGGTCGTTCGCCACGGAGAGGCCCTCGAACCCCCCAAGGCCGGCGGCAGCTTCTGGGCGCCGGTCGTTCGCTACCTGCTCGACCCGCTGATGGACGCGGTTGAGGTCAAGACGCCATACCCGCCGAGTTCGGTGATCCGGAAAATCGACTTCGCGCCGGAATCTACCATCGTTCGGAAAGCGCTCGGCAGCGACAACTGGCCCGTCACATGGGGTGATGACGGAGAACAGTACACCTCCTACGGCGACGGCTGGGGATTCGAGCCCCTGCTCGACCGGAAGCTCAGCATGGGCTTCGCGACAATCGTCGGCGGCCCGAAGGATTTTGCCGGCGTCAACATCCGTTCCGCAAGCGGCGAGCGCACCGGAGACGGAAAAGAAGGCGCCAAGGCGAGTGGAATGTTGATGGTCGGCGGCGTCCTCTACATGTGGGTGCGCAACACCGGCAACGCGCAGCTTGTCTGGTCCTCTGATCGCGGCCGCACGTGGAAATGGGGTTTCCGGTTCGACACCGCCTTCGGCTCCCCCGCCTTCCTGAACTTCGGACGCAACTACGCAGGCGCGCGCGATAACTACGTCTACACGTACTCTCAGAACGGACCCAGCGCCTACGAATCGGACGACGCCTTGCTGCTCGCGCGTGTCCGGAGGAACAAGATTCGGGAACGCAGCGCCTGGGAGTTCTTCGAGCGGCTCGACACCGCCGGCCATCCCGTCTGGACGGGCGACATCGCCCGCCGTGGCGAGGTGTTTCGCTATCCCGGCAGATGCCAGCGCGTGGACATCGTTTACAACCCCGGGCTGAAACGATACCTGCTGGCGCTGGGCTTTGACCACTCCGGGGGATGGGGCATCTTCGACGCTCCCGAGCCGTGGGGTCCCTGGACCACGGCGTTCCATACGGACGACTGGGGCTTGGGCGGCACGCACGGATATCGCCTTCCCGCGAAGTGGATCGGCGCCGCCGGAACGGAAATGTATCTGATCTTCTCCGGCGCCAACCGCCCAGGCATCACCACCGACGCCTTCTGCCTCCGCCGCCTCACCCTGACCATGAAATAAAAACCCGGGACAGTACACTCATTTCCGGATTTCGAGCGGCAACTGCCGTCCGTCCGCCCCTGCCGCCGCGCTCTCGGTCCGCGGTTTCTTCGGACGCCCGGCCGGCAGCGGCCGCAATTGGCGCCCCGTCTTTCGCTCCAGTTCGTCGATGAACTCCTCCGACCCCAGCGGCCGGCCGCGCAGGGTCGCTTCTCGCAGGCGCTCGGCCAGCGCTTCCTCTGCGACGCTGCTCGCCAGCACCATCCGCCAGCGCTCCGGCGTGTACTCCTGCGCCCACGGTCCCAGGTCGAGCAGGCCCTTCGGGTCCGGCATACCCGTGAGATGAGCCGCGGCGCTCGACCACCTGTACTGCCCAGCCTCCCGCACCAGTCCGGCCCGCACCGGGTTCCGTTCGACGTACGCGACCGCACGCCACAGATGGATGCCGTCCAGCGGGCACGAGAAAAAGCGAGCCTGCCACACATGACCGCAGGTCTGCCGCACGATGTTGAAGTGTCTCGCGAAGTCTCTGTGCGCTTGCCCGAGCGTTCTCGCCAGCGACAGCGGCTGCTCCGGCACGCAAACCAGGTGGACGTGGTTTGGCATCAGGCAATAGGCCCAGATCCGAAGCCCAAGGCGTCTGGAGTACACCCGGAGCAAGTCAAGATAAGCCGGCGCTCGCTGTCAGTGTGAAAAATGGTTTGCTGGCCGTTTCCACGTTGCGTGACGTGATACGGCAGACCCTCGACCGCCGCTCGCGCGATTCGAGACATCACACACTCAGTGCGTGAGGTCGGCGCATTCTCTCACCGAAAACCGGAAATGAGTGTACTGTCCCGGCTTTATGTTGCCATCCGCTCCAGTGTCAGCAGATTCAGCATCAACTGGCGGGGCGGGTGGTAGTTGTCCTGCCGGGTGACGTGCGGCTGGAAGGTCAGCTTGCGATCGGCGAACAGCATATAGCCGGATTTGCCGTGCGGGCGCGCCGAGTACTTCCGGTCGATCAGATCTTGCGCCATGGTGAAGTAGCGCGCGGCCCACTCGGCGCGCGTGCGTTCGTAGATATTGAGCGCGGCGATCAGCACCTCGTTCAGTGCCCACAGCGGCTTCATGTAGAAGTACTCGCCCGTGCCGCGAAACTCGAGATCAGTCCCGACCGGCCGGTCCGCCGGCCACTGGTAGCAGCCCTGATCGACATTGATCCACTGCGCCAGGCCGCCGTACACGTAATCCCAGCCCACGTCGAGGTGCCTTCGGATGCGCTCCGCGGCGGTTTGCCAGAGCTTGCTGTCGCCGCGGCGGTCCGCCTCGTCCATCACCATCCATAGCGTCTCGGCGCTGTGGCCGAGCAGGCTCTTAGTGGCCTCTTCCGGCGGACGGCTGAAGTCGAAGTTCAGCAGCTCGTTGTTCAGGCCGATGTCCGGGTTGTAGTGCCGATTGATGATTGCGTCCACGCAACGCTCGGCGATCTCGGCGATTTCGGGGTCCTTCCAGCGGCGCAGCATCTGGGTGGCGATGCGGAGGTTCACCATCCACATTCCCTGCGGGCGGACGCCTGGCCTGCCCGTTCCCGGCAGTTGCACCGACGGCGAGTTGATGTAGCTCCAGAGCTTCTTCATCAGCCCGAGAGACAGCTCGTGCGCCTGTGCGTCGCCGGTAGCGGCGGCGAACTCCTGCAATCCTTCGGCGCCGAAGTACATGCCGTAGACGTCTCCCGCGAACGGCCGCACGAGTTTGCCCTCGGGTGTGAGCGTCTCGGCCCACCAGCCATCCGGCTGCGGCCCGTGCTTCAGCATGAAGTCCTTGGCCTTGCGCGCGATTTCGAGATAGCGCGCCTCCTTGCCGAAATGCTGATAGAGGAAGCTGTAGACCCAGACGCCGCGGCCCTGAAACCAGTGAAACTTGTCGGTCTTCACGCGCGTACCGTCGTAGTCGAGGCTGTGGAAGAAGCCTCCGTGTTCGTGGTCGACGCCGAACTTTTCCCAGAACGGAAGATACTCCTCGAACAGATCGTGGCGATACTTCTTGCGAGCTTCGGCGATGTTCATAGCTGCCTGCCTGGATTCTTCTTTCGGGGCGCGCGAGACCCCGCACGCGGCGAGGGGCGCGGCCGCCGCGGATGCAAGGAACGAGCGGCGTCTCACGTCCACGCATCCTATCACGCCGGTGCCGCAGGCCATCGTTGTCTGTGGCCTGCGGTCTTCGCTAAATTCGCCTGCGGGGCCAGGCTTACTCCGCCCTGAGCGCAGTTTGCGAGCGGGCAGAGCTGCCTGTCCTCCTTTACCCGAAAGAATTCTAAAACTCGATCCGCAGGCCGACCCGTCCGCTGCGGGGGCCCGCTCCGTAGCGAGAGTACAGGCTCGTTATCCTGCCGACGCTCCCCGAACGTATGTTGGTGTTCGGCGAGCCATAGTTCGGATGGTTCAGCGCGTTGGTAAACGTCCCCTCGAGACTCGCGCGAAGCCGTTCCGTGATACGAAACTGCTTGTGCAATCCCGCGTCCAGGAGTAGCGCGCCAGGACCCTCGATCACATTGGGCGCCGAGTTTCCGAAGCGTCCCACGTTCACGTCCGGCCGCCCATCGCCCGTAACATCACCCGGCACGACGAACGCCGTTTTGTCGAACCATTTCGTGATCACCCTCTCCGAGCTGGGGAAGTTGCCGTCGCCGACCCGGTCCGGGCGCTGGGTCCCGGTGGAGTTGGTGTTGGAGACGTCGAATCCGCTGAAAGTCGGGCTGAAGAACAGGCCGGTCTGCGCGACGAGGATGCTACTCAGCGTCCAGCCGCCGAAAGCCAGGTCCGCGGCCCTGGGCAGGTTGGACAGGAACGCCTTGCCTCGACCGATCGGCAACTCAAACAATAGGGTCCCCGCAACTCGGTGTCGGTTGGTGTAGTCCACGTTTCCCCATTCGGCGTTGAGGTTGTATGGATTCAAGGGCGTGCATCCTCCGTCGCCGTCCGTCTGGCAATTGGTCATGTTTTTTGCCCACGTCCATCCCAACTGGTAGTAAAGGCCGTTTAGCATCTTCCGTTCAGCCACCAGATGCATCGAATGGTAGTTGTGGTTGCCGCCGTTCACCCGCACCGTGACGTCTCGCAGCGCCGGGAACGGCCTCTTGCTTGGGTCGAACCTGTCGAGCGAAGGCGCCACCTGGTTTACGTTCTTCACCCACACCAACTGGCGCGTGCTCGTCCCGATGTAAGAGAGGCGGACTCCCATCTTGAACACTTCCTGCTCGAGAGTTAGATTCCATTGCTGGATGTAAGGGTTCCTCAGCTTGGGGTCGATTGCGCTGAAGCTCTGAGCGCCGATCGCGCCAAATCCCGGCGGAAACGCGTTCGGGAACTGGAACAACGGCGTGCCGCCCGTGATTGCGTTGGTGAAGGACTCACGTGAAATGAACGGGCCGCCGGTTCCGAGACGCCACAGCGATGATGTCAAGTCGTCGGTGTAAATCCCGTATCCGCCCCGGATCACCGTCCGGTTGCTGGCGAATGGGCGGTAGGCGAAACCGAACCGCGGCACGAAATTGTTTAGGTCGGTGTACCAGAGGCTGCGCGGCACTCCGGCCTCCTCGGCCGTCACGACCGGCACGAGGTTCGACGGAAACAGAGGATTCACTCGCGACAGGGCGGCTTCGCTTGGCACGATCACTCTGCCGGTGGTCACGTCAAAATTGAAGAAATTATCGTCCTTCTCGTGGGTGGGCGGGTTGTACTCATACCGCATGCCGAGGTTCAGGGTCAGTTTCGGCGTGATCTTCCAGTCATCCTGGACGAACAGGCCCATGTCCGTGCTCAGCGCATGGATCAGCGGCGCGGCGTTCGCGCGGCCGGCGGTTTGCGGAATGCCCAGGAGGAAGTCGGAATAGTCAAACCCGCTATAGGAGCCGGCAAAAGTGAACTGGCCGAACTGGAGGACCGGGAAGCTGGTGCCGCCTGGGAAATTCGTCCCCCGGTTCCAGCGGATGTCAATACCGGACTTGACGACGTGATTGCCCCGGGTCCATGTCACGTTGTTAACCACCTGGTGGATGCGCTCGCTCGGATCCTGGTAGATGTCGGTCGCGCCGATCTCCTCGAAGTTATTGAAGCTGAAGACGGGCGCTCCCTTGTCCAGTTCCGGGTTCCAACTGATGCCTTGCAGACCGAACTCCTGGATTAGCGCCGGCCCGTCGAGCGGGTTGAAGGCCGGGTTCTTCGTCCGCATGATTCCGAAGCGGAACTCATTGATCAGCGTTGGCCCAAACAGGTGGTTGTCGGAGATCGTAATCGTTGTGCTGCGCCGGTCTTGGTCGCGCTTCGGGATCGTCGGGAGATTGTAGTCCCAAAGATTGGCCCCAGTGCGGTTCCAGGAGAAGCGAACGAACAGAGAATTCGCCGCCGAGAGCTGGTGGTCCAGCCGCGCTTCAACCTGGGTCTTGTACTGGGAACTGGCCCCCGTGCCCCGCCAGTTCTGCTGGTAGCTGTTCGCTGAGCCGAAATTGGGCACCGGGAAGAATCGTTCCTGAATCTTGAGAGAACTCTGGCTGAGGCGCTCCTCCGGGATCATATTGCCGTTGAACGGCGTTCCTGTCAGCGGATCGCGTATGACCGTGCCGGGAAGCAGAGACGAGAAGTCGCCGTTCCGGAACGCGGCCGTCGGCACACTGGAGTTGAAAATTCGCTCGTTGCGCAGCGGAAACCGCTCGTAGGTCGTAAAGAAGAAAGTCCGGTTTCGGACGACCGGTCCTCCGATGCTGCCGCCGTAATTGTTTTGAATCTGAAACGGCACGCTGCTGGAGAATGTGTTGCGCGCCGCCAGCCGGGAATTCGAGTGGTACCAGAACAGGCTGCCGTGATACTCGTTGGTGCCTGAGCGCGACGTGGCGTACACGCCGCCGGGCAGACTCGCCTCGGCCTTGTCGTTGGCGAGTTGAACGCGGATCTCGCCCGTCATCTCCATGTTGCTTTGCGCCGGCCCGATGCTGTTGCCGAACAGCGGCGACCGTTGCGATGTCCCGTCCACGGTGGCGCCGAACTGGCTTCCGCGGGTTCCTGCCAGGCTGAAGTTCGAGCCCTGCCCGCGCGTCGCGCCTGGGATGAAAGTCAGCATCTCGTAATAGAAGCCGTCGAACTGCCCGCGCACATTCATAGGCATCTTCTCAAGCACCTGATTGCTTGTGACCGCCGCGACCTCAGCTCCTTCGGTGTTGATCACAGGCGCCGCCGCTTCCACGCGCACCGAAGTCGCCACTTCCCCGACTTCCAGGCGGACGTCCGAACGGACCGTCATCGATGTCTGCAGGAGAATGTTTGCGACGACCACCTTCTTGAACCCCGCTTTTTCCGCGGTTACCTCGTAGAGCCCCGGGATCAACTGGGTCACCTCGTAGTTGCCCGTGGACGCCGTGGTAGTCTGGCGTTCGATATTTGTCTCGACGTTGCGCACGACAACGTTGACATCCGGGACCAAAGCGCCTGTTGAGTCCGTTACCGAACCGCGGATGGTGCCCAACGTGGATTGAGCCATCACCTGGATGGCCCAGAAAACAAAAAGGCTGGCGAAAATCGCAAGCCTGACAATCCCCTCTCGCCTTGCGAACATTGCATCCTCCATTCGCCCTTGGTGTTGGCTGCGAAACTATCCCCGTCCGCTGGCGCCCCTACGCCAGCAACACAAGTACCTGTGGCGATCGTATACCGGGATTGTCTCTATGTCAATCGGGATTCCCTTGATTGAGCCATAGGCCAAGCCATCGCCTTCCGTACCAATTGTGTAGGGCGGTTCCCGGAAGCCGCCCGACAGTTGAAACCTGGATCGAAACAGAGCGCGCCGGGCGGCCGGCTTGACCCAGCAGCAAGTGGCGGACCGCGCATACAAGCGCGTTGCTGCGCGTGTCACCAAGGCACGAGCAAGCAGTTCCAGTCAGGGCTGGACATCTGCCGAATTTATGGGGCTGGTGCATACGGCTACAAACAAACGCCGCATATTCTTTGGCAAGTCCTTTTCGATACGGGTGCCGTACTGATAGTAGTACTCACATCGGAAGAATTCCTCAAGCAGTTTCTTGATGCTTGCATCGGTCCAGACCTGTTTATGATAGGGGTTCGTTGCCCATCCTTTGCGTTCATCCAGAGGAGTGGACAAGAGGAGCATCTTTGCCGTCTTTTGTACGTTGCCAAGGAAGAATTCAGGATTCGCTAGATGCTCGATCGTTTCGAAGCTGACAATAACGTCATAATGCTCGGACCACGCTTGCTTTTCCAAATCGATAATGAATTTCTGGCCGAGCGGTTCTCGGTCGTATCCTTCCACTGACTTTGCCACCGTGCGCAAGATCCCCATGCCGTAGCCGGTCCCACTCGCGATGTCCGCCACTGTCTTCCCTGCACAGTACTGTTTCGCAAATTCATAACGAACCTTGTGCTCTCTGTCGATAATTGTCAGCTCTCTCTTCCCTCTTATCTCGATCCGCTCTTCAGAATGGTACCGTTCCCACATCGCGCGGCTGAACTTCGTCAACGTAACGATCGCGATGGCCCACGTCGCTATCAGCAAGATCCACTTGGTCCAAACCCGCAGCCGTGAAGTCACAAGCAAAATTGTACCTCTTCGATTTTTCACTACCCAGAGCGGGCAGAGCTGCCGGCGGGGACAGGCCTACTCTGCCCTGAGCTTGCGAGCGGGCAGAGCTGCCGACGGGGACAGGCTTACTCTGCCCTGAGCTTGCGAGCGGGCAGAGCTGCCTGTCCCCCCTACCCG
>DATIFQ010000406.1:0-2461 GCA_035455185.1 Bryobacteraceae bacterium
TGCCGCGTATCGTCGTGGCCGTCGGGCTGCCCGGGTCGGGAAAGACGACGTACCTGGAACGCATCGGCGCGCCGGCGCTCTCGACCGATGCGATTCGCGGATTGCTGGCCGACGATCCAACCGACCAGAGCCTGCACGGCCGCGTGTTCGCGACACTGCGCTACCTGCTGCGGCACCGGCTCGAGATCGGTCGCCCGCTGACCTACATTGACGCGACCAACCTGACCCGCCGCGAGCGGCGCGCGTGGATCCGGATGGGGGAGCTGTATGGCTGCGATGTGGAGGCGCTGTACTTCGACGTCCCCGTGGAGGTGTGTTTGGAGCGCAACCGCCGCCGAGGGCGCGTGGTGCCCGAGGATGCCGTGCGGAAGATGGCGGCTAAAATGGCGCCGCCATCGCTGGACGAGGGCTTCTCGCGGGTTACGGTAGTCCGGGCGTGATCGAGGCAGGACTGAAGTCCCGCGCAGGCTGGCCTGTGACTTCCTGGCTCAACGCATATTATCAGGCCTTTACTGGGACGAGTTGATAACCGAGTTCTTTCGCCCGGGCAGCCAAGCTAGTCGTGCGCCGCTGCTGGAATCGCCTTTCGTAAGCCTCGGCACCCTCGTCGACGTACGCCTTCCCCCACCGAAGCAGCCGATAAATCAGGATGGCCAGTTTGCGTGCCGTGGCGAATACCGCGACATCTCCGCCGATCCGCCGCGCCACGCTGCGGTAATAAGCTCCTAAGGCGGTTTCGCTGTGGCGGAGTGACAAGGCGGCCATGCGTAGGGCGGCGGCGACTCGGGTGCTCGCACTGTTGCGCTTCTTCTTCTTCACCGGCTTGCCTCCGCTTTTGGCTACATGGGGCGCCAGGCTGGCGTGAGCGACAAACTGTTTTTCGGTGGCAAAGCGACTTAGGTCTGGTCCGTATTCACTCAGCACGACTTCGACCGTCTCCACGCCAATCGCGTCGATCTGGGTCACATCCACGCCACTCATGCGGTATAGCGCTTCGCGCATCGTTTCTTGTCCCCGCCTTTTGAAGCTTTTGGCTTTCTGGCGATTCTGCATCGGGGGCGCCGATGCTGCCCGCCGCTCCTCGGGTGCCATCTGGGCCAGGCAGCGTAGAATCTCGTGGTCGTAATCCGCGATCCGCTTCTGGATCGCGTCGTACATCTTTAGACCCTGCCGCAAGCTGAACAAGTGGTCCTCGCGCCAGTGCCCGGTCAATTGCTCGGCGATCTCCGGTTCGGTCTTGCGGCAGCGTGGATCCCGCAGTCGTGCCAACTTGTGCGGCTCCCGCTCGCCCGCGACGATGGCGCGTATGATCCGCATCCCCGTCATTCCGTCCAGATCCGAAACTGCCCGGTGCACGCGTACATTCATCTGGTCCAGGTTCTTCTGCATGCGTCGCACCCAGTCCGCCCCCTCGGCCACTAGAGTGCCTTTGTCCCGGACCAAGGTCCGCAGCATGCAAACCGCTTCCGGCGGCCGGAACGAGCCAGCCAGCAATCCACAACTGTGCAGTCGTTGAATCCACTCACAGTCGGTCGGGTCCGTCTTCTTGTTGCGCCCTGGCACGCCTGCCAACTGGCGCGTGTCGACCAGCAGCACCTCCACACCCGCCGCCTCCAGCACCTCATGCGGGGCCACCCAATACACCCCGGTGCTCTCCATCGCCACCGATTCCACTCCCCGCTCCCTCAACCAGTGCACTAGGCGCATCAACTCGGGCGTGGTAGCTCCAAAATCGGCCACTTCCCGTCCGAGGCCATCCTTGGCCGGAGCGCACACCCAATGCCGTTGACTGCCCAGATCGATCCCCGCCACCTGCGCGCGAATGATCGGCAATCCTTCGATTCGCCTCTCTCGATCGGGTTCCGATCGGCGATTCCTTGGGTCCTCCACTTGTCCACCTCTCTGAACCCGACCGCCCGGGTTGGCCGAACATCGATTCTGGCCTAGGGGAGTGCGACGTGCGCCTCACCAATTCTTAATCGCCATCCCGGAGCCACGCTGAAGAAGGGGCATTACGCACCAATGCAATAAGGGCCATAACTGCGGTCGCGTTCTCTAGCAGCTTAGCCGCAGCGCAGCGCGTACAGTCACAGGCACCTCAATCCGGCTTGGCCGGTGGCCCAGGCTGAAGCCTGCCCTACTTTGTCACGGCGGCGCGGACGCGGATGGGCAGGCCGACCAGGTTGATGAAACCCTGCGCGTCGCGCTGATCGTAGCTCGCGCCCATCGTGAAGCTCGCGATGTCGAGCGAATAGAGCGAGTATGGCGACGTCCGGCTCACGGGCTGCACGTTGCCCTTGAACAGCCGCAGCTTCACTTCGCCGGCCTGCCTCGACTGCGCCATCCGGAACTCGGTGCGTGCCGCCTTTCAGGGCGAGCAGACTCGCCGGGTCCGCCATAAACTGCAGTTAGTTCGCGGCGATCACACCGTCGAGGCCCACATGCTCGTAACCACCGCGCC
>DATIFQ010000407.1:0-2216 GCA_035455185.1 Bryobacteraceae bacterium
AGCCGCAAAGGAAGGAAACGGCGTTTCTACACTTCCCGATAGCGCTCCATCCGCTTTCGACGGATGACAGTGGGCAGGTCTTAACCTTACCCCCCAGTCGCCCCGGAGTGTGCTTCCCGATGCGACTTCGGCGGATTCAACCTCCAGCCCCTTTCGCCGGACCTCCGGAGCACCCCGGAACGGCCTGCCCGGCTACTGATGGCTTCCGCGCCTCTACCAAGAGTAAAGTTCAGGATAGCGAAGCAGAGAATCTCAAGTCAAATTCACTCCGCACACTACTCCTCGGCGAAAATCTCGACGCCAGACTCGGTCCTGCCGTTGAACAGAGCGTAAACCGTGCCGTCGCCATCCACGACCGACTAGCTTTCGCTGTGTTCTCTGGTCGAAAGGCGAAGTGTCGTGATGAAGTCGCCGTTGTTGTTGTACTTCGCCATGCTGACCTTCTTCCCCACGTTGCTTTCGAGCGTCCCCTCGTAGCCCGCCTTCGTGCGGACCGTCACGAAAACGTTCCCCCATTTGTCGCCGGTGAGGCTGTGGAAGTACACCGATCCGTCTGGGGGGTGGCCGTAGGCGAACGCGAGCAGGAAGCGGCCATCGAAGGTGAACTTCTGCGCCCGGACCATAGTAGCCGTTGACGAATACGTCGTCGTTGGCATCCATGAACAGGCCGTGGGGCGTATTGAACTCGCCGGCGTTGATCCCGTCTCTCCCCCAGTGGAAGAGGAACGCGCCATCCGGCGCGAACGCGCTCACGCGCATATTGTCGACGTCCGTGACAAACAGCCAGCCCGTTCGATCGAAGGCAAGCCCGTGCCCGCGCAGGATCTGCCCCGGTCCGGTTCCTTTCCCGGCGAAGATTTTCAGGAACTTGTCGTTGCGGTCGAACACCTGGATACGCGGCCGGTCTCCCTTCACGTCGGCCACCTAGATCTTGCCGCTGGCCAGCGTCTCCTCCGCTCGCTTGATCGACCGCCAGCGCGCGGCGACGAGAGTTGCACGACCTCGGCTTCAGACCTCATTCGGCCGCTATCTGCTCCCGATGAGATGTGCAAGAGGCACAGGATTAGCCTCGGCTTACCTCGTTTTACGCCGGATCCAGAAACTCGCGCCTCCCGGAACCCGCAAGAACGGAAACACCCGCAGCAGTTCTCCAGGCATCTCTCGCCCCAGGTATTGAGTGCCAAGCAGGACCTCGAAGGAATCGTTAAACAGCAGGAAAGCGAGCAGCAAGTACTGCTCGTTCCAAAACAACTGTCTGTCCACGATCCAATCGCGCGGAAACTCCCACGGCAGAAATATGTCGTGGAAATGGATGATCACTCCCGGCTGGAGCGCTGGCAAGACACGGAATACCAAGTAGTTCAGATCGGAGCCAAACCGGCAAACGTGAGAGCCGTCAATGAACAAAATGTCGTTCTCACATAATTCTCCGAACCGCGCCACGGGCACCCGCTGGACCGGCCCTTCAATCAGGCGATTCAGACCCGGCACTTTTTGCCTGAGGATTTCGAGAGGATAGGGGTCGATAGCCTGCAGTTCCGTGTGGCCATTCTTCACGCAAGCCTCGGCTGCTATCAGCGTTGAATTACCGGCGCCAACTTCCAGCACTTGACGGGGTCGGAGGTGCCTGATGAGCGAGTAGTAGACAGCAGCGTCGGTCTCGCAAAAGGTGCCATTGTCCCAGGAGAACGCACATGCGCTGCTGGGCGATCGTCGAATCTCCTCCAACTCTCCCGCGAACGGCGCGAGTTGAGACAGGAGTGCGACTTGACCCTCCGCGTTGAGATTCCACCCCCCGTTGCGATCGAAACGATGTTCCCAGTCGCGCTCGTCCAGGCGGGAAGTGTCCGGAACCGGGCTGTAATAATGCACAGGCAGGAGGTGAATCCCCGCCCTCTCGGCCTTACGGAAAAGGGCGCTCTTGCGCGCCGGCGAGGAGAAGCCGTTCCTCGCCAGAGGAACCAGGAGCCAGCTCAACACCTCGGCCACCTGTTCATCCGGAACACCCTCAAAAGCGGTGTCAGACTGCTGGTCGATCTGCTTTACCAACGCCTGGTAAGTCGAAGGACAGGAAGGGGTTTCGATCGATTGAGACTCGGTTGCTGGCCTGCCTTCTGGACCTGAAGCTCGGTGTATTGCGTTCTCCGGGTACATCCGGTAATAGAAACGCCGCAGGTAAGCGCTCCGAACCCGTTCCCTGATCGACGCAGGAACCC
>DATIFQ010000408.1:0-2275 GCA_035455185.1 Bryobacteraceae bacterium
GAACAGTGACGGGCATCGCGATTGTGTACTTGCTCGCTGGTGAACCCATGCCAGATGCGCCCGCCGCGCGGAGACTGGGGCAAGGCGTGCGCTCCTGTACGCCTCAGCATCGATTGCCAAGGTGTCGGTGGCGCCGGGCGATGGGGCCAGAATGGCGCCGTCAGGAAGGGGCCAGGGCGCCGCTCGGTAGTGGCAGCGAGCATACCGCCACCGGGGCCGGTCCGAACCACGCCGCCGCAAGGCGGAGAGAAAGCCCGGTCCCCGAAGCGTTCCTGTAGCTTACGATGATGGTTCGAGCTGAACCGGAGGTCTACCAGAGCCCGGGAGAGGATCGCAGTCCTCTCCGGGGCAGGAGCTTCTGGGAGCCAACACTCCCATGGGCCCTCCCGAGAATCCTACAGCCCCGTCGCGGAATCAAGGTCGGACTGGACGGCGGCTCCGATTGGTCCGCCGTCCGCGAACCCGGCGATGCCTGCTCAAAGGATGTGAGCGCCGATTCCGGCCGAAGCAGGCGCGCGAGCGCTATTGCAGTCCGGAGTGCCGGCGAGCGGCGCGGGACTGGTCGTGCTGGAAGGCGCGGCTGACCTACCGGGCAACGGCCTCCGGGAAAGCCAACCGGCAAGCGCAAAGCCGCCGCTATCGCGAGCGCGTCAAGAACCGCCAACAAACAGCGGCGGCGCAGACACCGGAGCCGGCGAGGGTCATCACTCCAAACTTTTTTCGAGGACACCTGCGACCGCCCCGGATGCTATCGGGGATTCACGTTTCAGCGCCGGTCGCCGCATCAAAGATTCTGTTGCCGCGCCTGCCGGCGGGCCATGGAACGAGCTTGGCAGCGCGAACGCCTCTGGCGCCAGGCTCCGCCACTCCGGCTACGGATCTGAGCCGCCTGGCTCGTCAGATAATCCCGACATATTGAAGCGAACCGGGCGCCCGGCTTACCGTTGAGCTGCGAGTGAAAGGAAGCCATCCGGTGCTGCATTGGGCTGACGAGAACCTGCTCGAACTGAAGACCGGCGAGATCGGCGAACACTATGGACGCTATCGTCTGCACGTGCCCGAGGCCGAACGGGCGATGGCGAAATCGCTGGAACGCTACGGCCAGTTGTCGCCGGTGGTTGTGTGCCGCCGCAACGAGCGTTACGAACTGATCGATGGATTCAAACGATTGGGCGCGGCGCGACGTTTGAGCCGTCTCGACCGTCTTTCGGCCCGGCTGTTGGAAGCCGACGAGCGGACATTGAAAGCGGCCATCTATGGGCTGAACCGCGCAGGCGGCCGCACGAGGGAACTCGAGGAAGCCTGGATCATCCATGCGCTGGTCCGCGAGGATGGCATGAGCCAGGTGGAAGTGGCGGAGTTGCTCGGCCGACACAAGAGCTGGGTCTGCCGCCGACTGGCTCTGATCGAACGGCTCGGAGGGAAGGCGCGTGAGGATTTGCGCGTGGGCCTGCTGTCGCCGACTGCGGCGAGGCAGATCGTGCGGTTGCCGCAGGGCAACCAGGCCGAAGTGCTCGACGCTGCGCGGCGCGAAGCGTTATCGGGCGCTGAGTTGGCGGGCGTGGTCGATCTCTGGCTGGGCTGCTCTGATCGCGGGCAGCAGAATTACATCCTGGCCCATCCACGCGAAGCCTTGTCCCAGGCCAAAGGGACGATTCCATCGGGGCGCAATCCACGATTGAGCGAGGCCGGCAATCACGTCTGGAAACGGGTCGGGCTCCTGCTCGACGTTCTCGGGCGCATGGAAGTATGGTTAGCGCACAATGGCCGCGCAGGCCTTACCGGGGAGGATCGAGTCATCCTGGCGCCGCGTTTCGAAAAGCTGTCGCGCGATGCCGGTTCGGTGGCGTCGTTGAGCCGCGACCTGGTCCTGGAGATGACGGCCACATGAACGAATCGACTCTGAACGAAATCGTCCGTTTGAGTCATACCGGCGCTTCCGACCGCACCATCGCACGAATGTTGGAACTCGATCGCAAGACCGTGAGCCGCGCACTTCAGCAGCATCGCCGGCAACGGACTGGCGATACCCCAAACCAACCGGTCCGCCGTCCGAGCCTGCTCGACCCGTACGTGGACCAGATCGCGCAACTGCTCGAGCGGTATCCGAATCTGACGGCGGTGCGGTTGCACGAGGAACTCCAGAGACTCGGCTTTCAAGGCCGGTACGGGATCGTGAAAGAGCATCTGAATGCCGTGCGCCCGCGGGCTCCGAAAACGCCCGTGCAGAGATTCGAAACCGGACCCGGAGTGCAAGGCCAGATGGATTATTCGA
>DATIFQ010000409.1:0-3126 GCA_035455185.1 Bryobacteraceae bacterium
AAGGCTTCCATACGAAAATGGAGGTCCTCCAACGGCAGGCGTACGGGTTTCGAAACTTCAACAACTACCGGTTGAGAGTTAAGGTAATGTGTTCTTGAGAACGTCAGCGACTGGGCCTGCCCCCATTAATGGCGTAGAGCCCGGACCCATTCTTGGACCCTGATTTGGTTGGTTGATGTCTGTAAGTCTTTGAGGAATTTGGTCGGGGCGAGTGGATTCGAACCACCGACCTCCTGGTCCCGAACCAGGCGCTCTAGCCAGGCTGAGCCACGCCCCGACGGATCAATGAGTTAGCGGCTTAGGTATCATCGCGCAAGGCTGACGGTTCACATGCCGACGCTCCCAACCATGGGCAGTATAGCACTATTCAACCAGTTCGATCGAATGCCTCATACTGGGCAGAGGCAGCGCAAATGAGCAACATCGCGCTACTCTTTCCTAGCCCCAGCCCAGCCTCGGGCCTTTCCGCCCTCCACGCGCAGGTCACTGCGCAACTGCGCGAGCGGGCCGCTTCCGGGCGCTCGCGAAGTTCTGCCATGCGACGAGAATCGGGCTGGCGATGAAAATCGACGAGTATGTCCCCACCAGAATACCCACCACCAGCGCGAACGAGAAGCCGTGCAAGACCGAACCCCCGAACAGAAATAGCGAAAAGGCGGTCAGAAATGTCAGGCCTGAGGTGAGAACCGTTCTGCCAAGCGTCTGGTTGATGCTTAGGCTGACCACAGAATACAAGGATTCCCGCCGTGACGTCTTCAGATTCTCGCGGACGCGGTCAAACACCACGATGGTGTCGTTCATCGAATAACCGACCAGAGTGAGGATGGCGGCAACTACGGTCAGGTCGATCTCCTTGTTGAAAATCGAGAACAGTCCAACCGTGATGATCGTGTCATGGAGCACCGCCAGAACCGCGGCCACACCGTAGATCCACTCAAACCGGAAAGCGACGTAGACAAGCATGCCCGCCAGGGCGTACATTGTCGCCTGTAGCGCCTGTAGCTGCAGATCCTTGCCAATCTTGGGCCCCACGACTTCTACCCGGCGGATCGAGAACGGCGCCAGCGTACATTGCTGCTTCAGGACTGCGATCACCGCCGGCGTGACGCCGGGCACGGCAGCGAGTTCGTCGAAATTCTTCAACAATCCCGACCTCTGTGTGTCCCGGAAGGTCCGCATGGCCGACACCAGTTTGCGGAGTTGTTCATCGGAAAGACCGGCGTTGCCCTGCTGGAGGGGATCTCTGAGCCGTGAAACCAGCGCCTCTTCGGCGGCGTTGTTAAACTCCAGTTTCGACTTGTCCGGCGAAAAGGCCCCCATCAGCGTGTCGGTCATCACTCCCCGGGCTTCCTGAAGGCTCCGCTCGTCCCTCCCGCGCATGTCGATCCCAATCAGTACTTCACGGCTGTCTAGTGTCGTCACGCTGATATCTCCGCGGATCTTGGCAGCCAACGCTGTGCGCACCTGGCGAATTGGAGGCTGGCCCGCAAACATCACGTCCATGATCGCCCCGCCTCGGAAATCAATCCCGTAGAGAGGGCCGCCCTTCACGACGAGACTTATCATTCCAGCGGCCATGATCAAAATCGAAGCGCCGATGAACGGCCACTTCCAGCGCAAGAAGTCAAATTTCGTTTGCTTGAACAGTTCCATGCGATCTACTTGGCCCCGCGTTCGATTCCCCTTAGATGCCTGCCAGTGGGCGAAAGTTTCCGGTCCAGCTTATCCTGAGACTGCTGCGGAACGCCGCTCGGCGGAACGAGGCAAATGCGTCGCGCACAGCTAATACGACCGGTTCAGCAGCGTGTACTCGAACTGCCTCGGGTCCAGGCCGCGTGACGCAAGCTGCCCGATGCAGT
This sequence comes from Bryobacteraceae bacterium, assembly GCA_035455185.1. Taxonomy (GTDB): domain Bacteria; phylum Acidobacteriota; class Terriglobia; order Bryobacterales; family Bryobacteraceae; genus JAEHDI01. The sequence goes on from DATIFQ010000409.1 coordinate 1,860, forward strand.
CCCGCGTCGAGTCGCCGATCGCTTCGATCCGCCGCAGCGGCAACGTCTTCGGCGTATACATCTCGAGCGCGATCCACTTGCCTGCGAGCGCCTCGCGCTCCTCTAGCGCCAGTTGCTCCGGCGCACGGCCCACGGCCGATTTCGGATCAATCCGAGGGCTTACGAAAGACATGAAACAGCGATTGTACCGCAGCGGGGGCCTTGCCCTGCAACCGGGCCTAGAACTTCTTTAGTTCCGCCACCAGCGCCGCCAGACCCTTGCGCCGGTAGAGCTCGATCAGCCGCTGCTCCTCGGGCGAAGGGCCCGCCACTCGTGCCAGCCGCTCATCCTCCAGCGCCGCGCGGCTCGGGATCCACACCGACCCGTCACCGAACTCCACCTGGCTCACGAAACCCGTCAGCCCCGCGATCGAGAGCGGCCTCCCCGGCGCGCCCGAGAACCGGAGCGACGCCTGTTGGGTCACGCGGCTCTTCTCTCCCGGGCCGAGCCGGAGCTCGGGATCGGAGGCAGGCACCGAGCCCGCCAGAAACTCCCGGCCCTCACGGTCCCGGATGATCCAGCCGATCTCGAAGTACCGCACCGGCCGGTTCGAACGGTTCCGCACCTCCAGGCTCGGCGCGCGCGCCTCGTTGCCCGCGATCCTCGCCAGCCCGGACAAAGGCTCCACGGGGGAATCCGGAATCGCGAGGAACGCGAACTGCACGTCCCGCTCCGCCTCCACGTTGGTCGAGCGTCCCCGTGACACCCGCACGTCCAGTCGCGGGCGCTCGTCCAGCCGCGCGAGACTCCGCAGGACCGTCTTCTGCAGCGCGTCCGCGCCCTGTGCCGTCAACACCCACTTCAAATGTTGCCGGTCGCGCCGCGCTTCCATCTCCCAAACGGTCATCGTCCGCCGCGAGTTCAGCCGGTTCGGGCCGAAGAACGACAGGTCGTCGTACAGCACCCCATCCAGGCTCACCAGCACCATCGGACCACCACCGACCAGCAGCGGGCGCAGCAGCCGCAGATCAATCCGCACCGGAAACGTGTCGCCAGGGCCAACGTCCAGACTCGGCACCGTCACCGAGGCCCGGCCGCCCGGCGACACCTCCTGCGCCAGCACAAGCAACGAGACGCCGCGGATCCGCTGCGATCCCGAATTCCGCAGTATCAGCGACGTTCGCAGGTCGAGCACCATCGCGCTCCCGCGCGCCGAAACCCGCGATTCCCCTCCATCCCAGTCCGCCGATACAACGGCCACCGGGGAATCCTTCGGGAAGTCGATCT
>DATIFQ010000410.1:0-4530 GCA_035455185.1 Bryobacteraceae bacterium
AGCGCTTTCGCGTCATCTACGACCGGCCGGCGACCTTCCGCCAAGCCTTCGCGCAGTTCTTCCGACAGTCATTCGAAGTCCGCGAGTTTGACGCCTTGAAGGGAATATCCTTCGAGGTACGCAGCGGAGAAACGGTGGGGATCGTCGGACGGAACGGCTCCGGCAAGAGCACGATCCTGAAGATCATCGCCCGCGTCTACCGGCCCACGGCGGGAAGCGTGGAAGTGTTCGGACGGGTCTCTCCGCTCATCGAATTGGGCGCAGGGTTTCATCCCGAATTGACGGGTCGGGAAAACATCGTCCTTGCCGGCGCCTTGATGGGTATTGACCCGAGTGACATGCGCAACCGTCTGGAGGCAGTTGTTTCCTTTTGCGAGCTGCAAGACTTCATTGATGCTCCTATAAAGCAGTATTCCAGCGGGATGTATGCACGCCTTGGTTTTGCTATTGCCACTGAAATTGATCCCGATATCCTCTTGGTGGATGAGATCCTGGCCGTGGGAGACGAAGCCTTCCAGCAGAAGTGCCTGGAGCGGATGAACAAATTCCGGCGAGAAGGGAAAACCATCGTCTACGTCTCGCACGACTTGAATAGCGTAAAGACTCTCTGCAGTCGGGCGCTTCTGCTCGATAGCGGCGAAATCGTCGAGACCGGCGATCCTGAGAAAGTTATTGATCGCTACCACGAACTGTTGCAGACATCTGCCGTGCAGTCGTAACCTGCTGAATATACGTAGGTTATAGCTACGGCGGGGAGACGACCACTGTCAGAGGCTCGGACTCGGAAGCAGAGCGCGGATCATAGACCGTGACCGTCGCCGAGCCGGCGACAGCTACCTCTTCCCTGGAAATGGTTGCGCGCAACTCTGTGGCACTGAGGCGCCGCGTCACGCGCTCCTTGCCGTTCCAGCGGATGATGGCGCCACGCGGGAAGTTCTTGCCGCGCACGATGAGCGTGAAGCCGGCGCTGCCGGCCTCCACCGTCCGCGGTGAGAGCGACTCCACTTCCGGCCGCGGCGGCTCGGCCACCTCGCTCAAGCCGGTGCTCACCCAACTTGCCGCCAACGAGCTCTCGGCCTGCCCCACCGGCATTGAGGGCGTCGGCTCTTCAGCGATCGGGCTGCCCGCTGCGTCCTTCTCCTGGGTGCTGCTCGCGCTACTACTGCCGCCCATGGTGATGCTGAAAGTCTGCGCATTGGATACGCCTGCCCCTCCGGTCAGCGGCGTAAACACTGTCACCATCGCTGTCCCTTCTGCCGCGATATCGCTTGCCGGAATCAGAGCCCGCAGCTGACTGTTCCCGACGTAGGTCGTCAACCGCGACGACCCGTTCCACTGCACCACCGACCCCGGCACGAAGTTCGCTCCCACCACCAACAGCGTAAACCCGGCATTCCCAGCCGCGGCCGTCCCCGGCGACAAACTGGAAAGGCTCGGCACCGGGTTGTTGAGGGTGAACGTCTGGGCGTTCGACACTCCTCCGCCCGGCCCCGGTGTGAACACCGTCACCTGCGCTGTCCCCGCCGAGACCAGATCGTTGGCCGGGATCATCGCCGTCAACTGATTCGCGCTGTCAAACACCGTCGCGCGGTCCATCCCGTTCCACCGCACCACCGACCCGTTGATGAAGTTCTGCCCGTTTACCGTCAGCGGCAGAGTGGTGCGCACGCTCCCCGCGACCACGCTGCTTGGGTTCAGGGACTCACCGGCAGGCAAGGGGTTGGGCATTGATCGAACGGTGAAGTTCACAGCATTGGAGGTTCCCCCGCCCGGCCCCGGGCTGACGATGGTGACAGCGGCGGCGCCGGGATCAAGGATATCACCCCCGGAAATCGCCGCCTGCAACTGGTTCTGGCTCACAAAGGTGGTTGTTCGCAGCGAGCCGTTCCAGTTCACCTCGGAACTAAACACAAAGTTCGATCCGTTCACCGTCAAAGTGAAGCCCAATCCATCTTCCACCACACCGGGGGGAGACAAGCTCGTGATTGTGGGCAGGGGGTTGCGAATGATTATGATGAACGTGAGAGCGTTGGACGTCCCGCCTCCCGGCGCTGGATTGAAAACCGTGACCTTTGCCAGACCGAGAGCCGCGACGTCACTGGCCGGAATCTGGGCCAGGAGATCGCCGTTGGCATCCACGCCGGTGGTTCGGTCCGAGCCGTTCCATCGCACCATCGAGCTGGGGTTGAACCCGGAGCCCCGGACTCGCAGCGTGAACGAAGGGCTGGTAGCCGGAATCACGTCGGGAAGAAGCGCACCAACAACGGGAAGAGGATTCAAGACCGTGAACAGGAGCGCATTCGAAGTCCCGCCGCCGGGCGCAGGGTTGAAAACTGTTACCTGCGCGGTGTCCCCGCCCGCGACGTCGCTCGCCGGAATCTGGGCCTGCACCTGAGTGCTGCTGATGAAGTTGGTCGTGCGGTCCATTCCCTTCCACCGCACTACCGAATTGCTGGTGAAACCCGAGCCGCTCACCGTGAGAACAAACCCTGGCGCACCTGCGGTTGCAGTGGAGGGCGAAAGCAAATCCAAGGCCGGGAGCGGGTTGGGCGAGCCACTCAGATCAATCCGATATTGGAGGTCGGGGCGCCCATCACCGCGGAAGTCGAGCACATGGAGGAAGAAAGTGCCGGAGGAGGAGGGCAGGAATTCCAATTTGGAGTCGTTGATAGAACCCAGCAAGAGATCGTCGTCGACGCAGGGATCATCAAAAGCCGCGGGGGTGGGATCAGGAATGATGGGAGCAGGCGGGCTGTCGTTCCCGGGATCGCGGCAGGTTTGCAGGCGACTCCCATTGCTGTCCATAATCTCTATGACGGAATCCAGTGGGCCAAGGACCGGCGAGCGCTGCGCTATGATTTCCACGGTAACCACCGAACCGGCAATCGCGCTGAACGAATAAAAGTCCTGGTTCCCGAAGGGACTGACCGAGAGGCCGCTGGTCGTCCCGTTGAAGATGGCCGCGGCGCCGCCCGGGCTCTCGTTGGACTCCAGAGCATCGAGCGCCGGCGGAGTTCCGTTCAGGACGATGTTGGCATTGGCAAAGGTGCCACCAGCGCCCACGGCCACCTGAGTGACGTCGCCGGGCAAGTCCGTTGCCGAGTCACCGACATTGAAGAACTCATCCGGGCCGGGATTGGGGATGGGCGGGGACAGAGGGCCTATGCTGGATCCTCCAAAAGCGCCGGGGTTGAGGGACTCAACCTCAATGGTGTAGTCCCCCGGCGGGAGACCCGGGATCTCATAGAATCCCCGCAGGGCGGGGTTTCGTGACCCGAACCGACTTCCCGTGCTGTTGTTGCCGGCAAATCCGCTGGCCGGACACCCGGTCGACCCGGGTGGTGAACAAGGCAGATAGTCCGCGGTGACGGTCTGCCCAGGGTTGCCCGTAAAAGAGAAGCCCGACACCACCGAGACGGCGATCCGGCGCGATTCATTCTCGGGCGTTGCCGGATTGTCGGCTTGACGCGCAATCACGTTGACGCCCTGGGCGGGCGTGCTGCCGTCGGAAAAGAGGATCGTACCGGTAATGGTGCCGAAACTGGAAACGAACCCTGCACCCGGGTAAAGCTTCGATACCCAGGCCAGATCGTCGGTCGACAATGTTTCGGCGTAACTCACACCGGGAGATTCCTCCTGGTCCAGCAGGAAGGAATACATGGTGGGCACGCCCAAGAGGTCGTCGGAGCCGTTGGGGCAGCTCGCGGGAGTAAAGTCGCAATTCAAGTTGATCTGCGAGTGGTCGAGCCCGAAGAAATGGCCGAACTCATGAATGAACGCGCCGTTGAACTGGCTGGGCGTTAGCTCGAGGTTGCCCATCGCGGGGTCATTGATACCGTCAATGAATTTGCCGTTCAGAGCAGCGTGAGCGGAGACGATGCGGCTGGGGCTGGTAGAGGAAACCGTGATCGCGCACGCTCCCGCAAAGCCAATCACACCGGCCGAAAACCCCAACGATTGAAAGAGGCCGCCGTTGGCATCGTACACAATCGGGTTTTGTTGGACGGTGTTGCAGCTACCCTCGACCGCATTGAACTCGCTGACGGTGTCGACGTCACCGCCCGCGAATGCACCGGCGGGGGCTAACGGGCCGAGGCGATTGAAGGCCACGTTCGAACTCGAGACGTTTTCCCATTTGTCGAACATGGCCATGACGCTGTTGTTTGCGGTGGCGTTGTCCCGCAGGCCCAGGTTTCCGCCGTCGGTTCGATACTGGATTTGTCCTCCAGAAACCAGGGCGCTGGTGGCTCCGCTCAAGTCCCAGGTATAGGGGACGCCATCCGCCCCGAAGCCGGCGCTCCCCGCGCCGACAATGAGAGGCCCGCCCGCTTGGGCGGAGCGCTCGAAGAGCCAACTAGAGACAAGCAAACTGCCCAGGAAGAGCAAGGTCACGAGCCGCCGGGAGGTTGCGCTGCGCATGGCTATTTCCCGGCGGCAAGCGCGGCAATGATTTCTTCCAGGTCGTCCAAGGGAACCGGGGCGGCGCGCTCTTCGGCCACCATTTGTTCCAGCCGCGAAGGCAAGGCGATG
>DATIFQ010000411.1:0-16085 GCA_035455185.1 Bryobacteraceae bacterium
CCCACTACTTCCTCGCTGTCGTCCTGATGGACCGGAGGGAGTTTGTCGAAGCGATTGCCGAGCTGAAGAAGACCCTCGAACTTCGCCCCTCGCACTCGGAGGCATGTGTGGCCTTGGGCTTGTGCTACCTACGGGCCCAGAACCCCTCCGGTGCCGAGGAGCAGTTCCGCGGCTGCCTAGCAGGCAAGCCCTCTTCGGAAGCCCGTTATTACATGGGCCTCGCGCTCGGCCAGCTCGGCCGTTTGGAGGAAGCGGCCGCCGAGTTCAAACGGGCCATCGAACTGAACCCGAAGTCTGCCTCGGCCCACTCGCGTCTCGGTGTTACACTCCGGCGACTTGGGGACGAACAGGGGGCCTTGAAGGAATTTCGGATCGCGGTTCGGCTGGATGACCGTGATCCCGAGGCTTGGTACAACCTCGGGATGGCGCTGAAGCGGGAGGAAGATCTCAGCGGCGCCATCGACGCCTTTCACCGCGCCATTGAGCGGAAACCCGACTTCGAGCAGGCCCGCTATAACCTGGGGATCGCCCTGCGGGAACAGGGCCACCAGCAGGCGGCGGCTTCCGAGCTCCGTGAGATCCGCGGCTTGCACGAATTCCGGGTGCGCCTGGCTCACTCCAAGAGTCTTGTTGTTCAGGGCGTGGAGTTACTCAAGCAGCAGAAGGTGGACGAGGCGCTGGCTATGTTCCAAAGCGCGGCCGATGAAAGCCCGGAACTTCCGACCGCGCATCATTATCTCGGCCTCGCCTGGGAAAAGAAAGGCGATGAGGCGCGTGCGCTGGCGGCCTACCACAAAGCCCTTGAGCTCAAGCCGGACTATGCGCAGACCCATTCCAGGCTGGGCGTCTTCTATTGGCGGCAGAACAACCGGCCGCAGGCGCTGGAGGAATTCCGCCAGGCCGTCATGAGCGACCCCGATATCGCCGAGCCGCGTTACAACCTGGGGTTGGCCCTGACCGAACTCGGCCGGCTGGAGGAGGCGGAGAAGGAATTGACCGAAGCGATCGCGCTCGACCCTGAGTACACCGACGCCCGGATGCAGCTCGGCCTCGTCCTGAGCCGGAAGAATGACCGCGCCGGCGCCGCCGGTGTGTACCGCGAAATCCTGCGTCGAAAACCCGGCTTCGCTGAAGCGCACAACAACCTCGGTCTCGTCCTGTTGCAGGACAAGAACCTGGAAGCCGCCCGCGAGGCGTTCGAACAGGCCTTGCGCATCCGACCCGATTACGCCGAAGCTCACTACAATCTCGGCCTCGCTCTCCTCGAGGCCGGCCGGGAGGTCGAAGCCCGGAACGAGATGGAGAAGGCCTATCAACTAGCTCCTGAAATCAAGAAACTTGCACCCTTGCGCCGATGAACCAACTCTCCTGCTGTCTCTCCCTCATGACTCTTCTCGCCGCCTCCCTTTACGGGGCGGAGATCTGCGAGGTGGACCGCCCCACCGCTAAGATGTCCGTTCCGCGCGTGGCCAAAGCGCCTGCTCTTAACGCCGATCCTCTTTCCGATACGTGGCGCAAAGCCTCTGCCGCTATGATCGTGAAGGACTGCACACGCCGCCTCGACTATCCGGATCTCAATACCGAAGTGCGAGGGTTCTGGACCGGCTCAGACCTCTATCTGCTCTTTACCTGCCCGTACCGCGAGCTCAACCTCTTTCTGCCCGCGCAGCCGGGGAGTGACCGTTACAAGCTCTGGGACCGGGACGTGGTGGAGGTCTTCCTCGGCGACGACTGGAAGAATATCCGCCACTACCGCGAGTATGAGATCGCGCCCACCGGGGATTGGATCGACCTTGCCATCGACCTCGACCGGAAGGGCGACGGCGCCAAATGGAACTCCGGGTGGGAAACCGTTGCCCGAATCGACCAGGCCGCGCGCGTCTGGTATGCGGCCGCCCGGATCCCGCTCAAGTCTGTCAGCAAGGAGAGCGTTCGCCCCGGCACACGCTGGCGGATGAATCTGTATCGCATCGACGGAAAAGGCCCGGACAGCGAGCGCCGCTTCCTGTGCTGGCAGCCGACTTGCGTCGTGAACCGGGACCCCAACCATGTGCCGGAAGCCTTCGGCACGCTTGTGTTTGCCGAATAGGCCCACGAATGCGCACGCTCCTTTTTGGTTTGCTTTCTCTCTCCACCGTCCAGCCCCAGACGCGGAATGCCGCTCCGCGTGCCGAAGATCTCATCGAAGCCGGCCGCAAGGAGTTCGAGGCCCGCTGCGCTCCCTGCCACGGCGGTGACGGCCGCGGCGGCGAACGCGCACCCGCCATCACGGGCCGTGAGAGCGAACGGGTTCACTCCGAGCAGGATCTTCGCCGGGTGATCCGCATGGGAATTCCGGAGGCGGGCATGCCGCCGTTCCGGCTCCCGCAGGACAAGATGGACCAACTGGCCGCGTTCGTGCGTTCACTCACCACGCCGGCCATCGAGCGGGTCGTGCCGGGCGACGTCCGCCTCGGCCGCGAGTATTTCTTCGGCACGGGCGGCTGTGCGAAGTGCCACACGGCCGAAGGCCGCGGAGGCGTGACCGGTCCGGACCTCTCGAACCTCGGGCGTGAGCGTACGCTCGCTCAGATCGAACGGGCGCTCCGAACGCCGGCGGCTTCCGGCGCCCCCGGCTACAAGGTGGCCACGGTCCACTTGCGCGACGGCCAGACCATTCGCGGCCTCATAAAGAACGAAAGCAGCTATGACGTTCAACTGATGGACCTGGACGGCCGCCTGCATTTGCTGAACGCCGGCCAGATTGCAAGCATTGTGCGGGAAGAAAAATCCGTGATGCCGGCCGTTCAGGCCAACGGCGACGAGATTCGTAATCTGCTTGCGTATCTCAGCCGGCTCTCTGAGTCATCCCTGAAAGGCGACCGGCAGGCGAAGATGCTCCCTTACTCGCAGGAGTCCTTCGCCGAGGGCGACTGGCCCACCTATCACGGCCATCCGAGCGGTAACCGCCACAGCCCTCTCCGTCAGATCACAACGGAAAACGTCGCCAGGCTGGCGCCGAAATGGATTTTCACGATTCGCGGCTCCGAGCGTCTCGAAGTGACACCGGTTGTCGTTGATGGCGTGATGTATGTGACCGGCGTCAATCAGGCGTACGCCCTCGACGCCCGGACTGGCCGTCTGATCTGGAGCTACCGCAGGCGCAGAACCGAAGGCGTGATCGGCGATGCGGCCGGCGGCATTAACCGCGGCGTCGCGCTGCTCGGTGACCGTGTCTTTCTGGTGACCGACAACGCCCATCTGCTCGCGCTCAACCGCTTCAACGGCGCGCTCATCTGGGACGTAGAAATGGCCGACTACCGCCAGCATTACGGCGCGACCTCCGCGCCTCTGATTGTGAGAGATATGGTGGTATCCGGAACCTCCGGTGGCGACGAAGGAGTTCGCGGCTTCGTCGCTGCCTATAGCGCGGCTACCGGCGAGCGGCTTTGGCGCTTCTGGACAATACCCCTTCCCGGCGAGCCGCTGTCGGAAACGTGGGTCGGCAGGGCGCTCGAACACGGTTGTGCATCGGCGTGGCTCACCGGGACCTATGACCCCGCAACAGACCTGCTTTACTGGCCCACGGGCAATCCTTGTCCCGACTTCAACGGCGACGAGCGCAAGGGCGACAACCTCTACTCCGACTCCGTACTCGCCCTACGGCCGGATACTGGTGCGCTCAAATGGTTCTACCAGTTCACCCCCCATGACCTGCACGACTGGGATTCTCAGCAGACGCCCATGCTGGTCGACACCGTCTTCCGCGGACGGCCGCGCCAGTTGCTTCTCCAAGCCAACCGCAACGGCTTCTTTTATGTGCTGGACCGGGTGACCGGCGAGTTCCTGCTGGCGAAGCCATTCGTCAAGAAACTGACCTGGGCGAGCGGCATCGGCCCCGACGGCCGGCCTCAGCTTCTGCCGGGCAGCGAGCCTACCATCGGCGGGGTCAGGGTTTGTCCCTCCATGGACGGCGCCACCAATTGGATGTCCACGGCCTTCAATCCTTCCACGGGGCTCTTTTATCTGATGGCTCTCGAGAAGTGCAACATCTTCGCCAAATCGGCAGCGTGGTGGGAACCGGGTAAGTCATTTTACGGTGGCGCTTCGCGCGCGGTCGAAGGCGAGGTTCCGAAAAAATACCTTCGTGCCATCAACGTCGAAACCGGCGAAATCGTGTGGGAGTACCCGCAGATCGGTCCGGGAAACACCTGGGGCGGCGTGCTGTCGACCGCTGGCGGCCTCGTATTCTTCGGGGACGACAGTGGAGCGTTCGCCGCCGTCGATGCGAAAGACGGCAAGCCGCTCTGGAACTTCCACACCAGCCAGGTTTGGAAGGCGTCGCCCATGACGTACATGGCCGAGGGCCGCCAGTACGTCGCCGTCGCGGCCGGCTCGAATATCATAGCCTTCGGCCTACCGTGATAGTACAGCGGGGGGACAGGCTTACTCCGCCCCGAGCGCACTTTGCGAGTGGGCGGAGCTGCCCGTCCCCCGCTGCCCACCTGGCCTGACTCCCATGCGGCTCCCCGGTGCTAAGATGAAGGAGCCGCAGCATCAGCAGCATACGTTTGACGATTGGCATCCTATGGATTCCCGCCGCAATTTCATCGGAAAGATGGCGACCGGTATTGCCGGAACTCTGGCCTCCCCCGCCGGCGTTCTCGGCGCCAATGACCGTATCCGCCTCGGCATCATCGGACCCGGCGCCCGGGGAATGGGCATCGTCCGCGAGGCGATCGCCTGTCCGAACACGGAATTTGTCGCCTTCGCCGACGTCTACACTCGCCGCCTCGAGGAGGCGAAACAGGCCGTTCCCAGTGCTAAGACGCATCTCGACTACCGTTATCTGCTCGACGACAAAGGTATCGACGCCGTCCTCATCGCCACTCCGCAGCACCTCCACTGCGAGCACTTCGTCGCCTCGCTCGACGCCGGAAAACACGTCTATTTGGAAAAGACGATGGCTTTCACCGTCGATCACGCGAAGCGCATGCGCGCGTCCTTTCAGCGCGCTGGCGGCAAACGCGTCGTCCAGATCGGCCACCAGGGGTGCAGCTCCGGACTCGCCGCCGACGCCAGAAACTTCGTGGCTATGGGCAAGCTCGGCAAGGTCACCGCGATCCACGCCCACCACTACCGCAACACGCCCCATGGCAAGCCCCAGTGGTCGCGCCCCGTCTTCCCCGACATGACGTCCGAGAACATCATCTGGAAGTCATTCCTCGGGGAAGCCCCGCAGCGCGACTTCGACGCCGACCGTTTCATCAACTGGCGGTTCTTCTGGGACTACTCGGGTGGCAACGTCTATGAGAATATGTGCCACCAGCTTGCGTTTTGGTACGTCCCGCTGAAACTTCAGATTCCGAAGGCCGTCACCATGACCGGTGGCGTCTACCTCTGGAAGGACGGGCGCGAAGTGCCCGACACCATGAACGTCTCCATGGAGCATTCGGAGGAAATCCTCTTCTCATGGGATTCCGGCTTCGGCAACATGCACCTCGGCTCCGGAACGTACGTGCTCGGCACGGATGGCACCATCAGTAACGGCCAGCAAATTCGCTTCCTTCCCGAAAAAGTGAATCAGCCGGACGGCAACGAAATGGTCGGCCAGTCCAAGACCGCGCCGCGCGCCCATATGCAGGACTTCTTTGACGCGATCCGCACCGGCAAGGAACCGAACTGCCCGTTCGAAATCGGTTTCCGCGTCTCCATCGCCTGCCGCATGGCTGTCGAAAGCTACCGCCAGGGACGAACCGTGCGCTGGGATCCGGTGAAGGAAGAGATCGTCTGATTGGCGGCGGGAACCGCACCGTCCGTTTCTCATCGAGCTGATGCGCGACTGGGCAAACAGAATCACCGGCGGCGACCTGCGCGCCCTCGCGCGCGCCGCTACCGCTGTCGAAAATCGCACGCCCGCGTCCCGCGCTCTTCTCGACGAGCTGCGCCCGTTCACCGGACGCGCCCTCGTTGTCGGGGTCACCGGACCGCCCGGCGCCGGCAAGAGCACACTAGTTGACGCCCTCACCCGCGCGTTGCGCAAGGAAGACCGTACAGTCGGCATCATCACCGTCGACCCGACCAGCCCGTTCTCCGGCGGCGCCATCCTCGGGGACCGCATTCGCATGCAGTCGCACCACGCCGACCCTGGCGTCTTCATCCGCTCCATGGCTACCCGCGGCTCGCTCGGCGGCCTTGCCCGCGCCGCCGCGGACATGGTCGCATTGCTTGACGGCTCCGGCCGCGACGTGGTGCTGATCGAAACCGTCGGCGTAGGCCAGGATCAGGTGGAAATCGCCCGGCTGGCCGTCGTGACCGTCGTGGTGGTGATTCCGGGGACGGGCGACGACGTGCAGGCGATCAAGGCCGGCATCATGGAGATCGCCGACGTCTTCGCCGTCAATAAGGCCGACCTGCCCGGCGTCGAGCGTGTGGAACAGGAAATCCGCAACTCCCTCTCGCTCGCCGCCCGCCCGGACGGCTGGACGCCTCCCGTAATCCGGACAATCGCTACCGAAGGGACCGGCATCCCCGAGTTGCTGGATGCCGTGCGTTCGGTTCCGAGGAAGGAACGGCCCGCGCCCCCGCGAACGGAAGGCCTCCGCATCGATCACCTCGGTATCGCCGTGCCTTCGCTCGACATCGCCCTCGCGTTCTGGCAGGGACAACTCGGCGTGCCCGCCTCGCCGCCTGAGACCGTGCCGGCGGAGCATGTCCGGGTAACTATGCTCCCTGCGGGCGACGCGCGCATCGAGCTGCTGGAGCCCTCCGCGCCGGATTCGGTGATCGCGAAGTATCTCGAACAGCACGGCCCCGGCATTCACCACGTCGCCCTTCGCGTGCCGGACCTCGCGACGACTGTGGCGCGCCTGCGAGCCGCCGGCGCACGCATCGTGAATAAGCCACAGACCGGTGCCGGCGGCCATCAATACGTCTTTGTGCACCCCGCCTCCACCGGAGGTGTTTTGCTCGAGCTGATTCAGGACCAGGAGGAACCATCGAAGTGACAGCGCAGATTGGCATTATTGGCGGCAGTGGGCTTTACTCCATGCCCGGTTTTGAAGCGCAGCAGGAGGTGGCAGTCGACACGCCTTGGGGCGCGCCGTCCGACAAGTACGTCGTCGGGCGTCTCTCGGGCAAAGAGGTGGCGTTTCTCGCCCGCCACGGCCTCGGACATCGCATCTCTCCCTCCGAACTGAACTTCCGCGCCAACATTTACGGCATGAAAACGCTCGGCGTGGAGCGCATCATTTCTCTCAGCGCTGTCGGCTCGCTCAAGGAGGAGCACCGGCCGCTCGACTTCGTGCTTCCGGACCAGTTCTTCGACCGCACCCGCGGCCGCGTCTCCACGTTCTTTGGTGAAGGCGTCGTGGCGCACATCAGCTTCGCGCATCCCATCTGCCCGCAGATGGCGGACACGGTGCACCAGGCGTGCGTCTCGACCGGCGTCAGCGTGAAGAAGGGCGGCACGTACCTTTGCATGGAAGGCCCGGCGTTTTCGACGCTCGCCGAGTCCAATGTCTATCGGAGCTGGGGCATGGACGTGATCGGCATGACCAATTTGCAGGAGGCGAAGCTCGCCCGCGAGGCGGAGATTTGCTACGTCACGGTTGCCATGGTGACCGACTACGACTGCTGGCACCCGGACCACGATGCGGTTACGGTGACCGACATCATCGCCAACCTGACGAAGAACGCCGAAAACGCCGCGAAGGTGGTTGCCGCCGCCGTGGCCGCGACCCCCACGGCACGCAACTGCAAGTGCGGCGCCGCCCTGGAGCACGCCATCATCACGGATCGCTCCCTCATCCCCGAATCCACCCGCAAGAAACTCTCCCTTATTCTCAAATAGGTCCTAATTTCGAGGCGGGCAACCTAGGTCAGGTGTTCCGGATAGGTGGTCCACGCGATGTTGCCGTTGCGAGTGGCTTGCAAGTCCTTGTCCAGAGTCAGTTTCATGGACTTCCAGGCCTCCGCGACCTTCTGGCCCGGATCCAGAATTCGGGGAATCGCGGGAGTCGGCACGATTGTCAGCCCAGTTGATCGAGTAAGGTTCCGGCTTCCTGCAAGTCTCGAGTCTGAAAACCTTCGCTAAAGAGCCTGTAAGGCGCTGCGAGGATTTGTCTGGCGGCTGGAACACGATTCTGTTTCCGCAACAACGCAGAGAGGTCCGTTGCGGCTCGCAGCTCAAGAGATTTGGCCCCCTGTGGGCGAGCTACGTCCAGGGCGGTCTTGAGATCTGCCTCGGCCTCGCTCTCCGCGTTCACCGCACCCGAGCGCAGCGTGGCTGCTGCCCGTAGACGATACAGTTCGGCTTCATAGAAGAAGGCTCGGCTAGCCCTGACCAGCGAGAGTGCTTCTTTGAGGTCAGCGAAAGCCGCTGCAGGCCGGCCACAAGCTAGCTGCGCTTCGGCGCACAAGGCTAGCAGATACGGCCGATCCAGCTTGGCTCCGATGGATTCGGCGATCGCCAGGCCTTCACGGATCAAGGCAAGTCCAATCTCCGAATTTCCGCTCTCCACATCGGCCCAGCCCTTGACCACCTTGGCGAAGGAGACGTTGTAGAGATAACCCTGCGCTTGGGCCAGGCGGAGCGTCCTCTCGGACCACTGGGCGGCGCAGGCGCCATCCCTGCGGAGCTGGTGGACGTGTGCGGCGTACATGGTGGCAGTGGACAGGGTAAACCCATGGTCGGGCGCTTCGCTGAAGGCGACCAGATGATCGACTTGCCGCGCGGCACGGTCCGGAAATCCGAGAAACCACAAGCTCAGAGCCGCCCACGCTTGGCAGGCGACGGACGGATTTTCGCCGTAAGGGGCGAGGAACTCGCGATCGCGTCCGGCATGGTAGATCTGAAGGGCGTGTTCGGCGCGCTGCAATGCGCCCGCGAACTTGCCTTGGTGGAACAGGGAGCAGGCCATGAGGCTATCGGCGTGAACCGCGACGGTGGGACTCTGTTGGGGTACGGCTTGTTCCAAATGCTGGCCTAGGAGCTCTTCGGTCAGATAATATTCGCCGCGCAACTCATGCATGAATGCACGGCCGAGGATGACTTGGGAAACACGCTCGGAGTCGCCGAGGCGTTCGCCTATTTCGCAGGCCCGCCCGAAACCGTTCTCGGCGTCGGGAGCGGCAAAGCCTTCGATGGCGATTGCGGTTGGGGCGAGCATGGCAAGCAAGGTGAACTCGCGCGTTTGATGGTCGCGGGTTTCCGGCAGCGTCTTCAAGAGCTGCAGACCTCGGCGCAGATGAACGGCGGCTTCACGGGGAGCACTTTTCCGCAGGGCGGCCTCGGCCGCAGCCTGAAGATGGACCAAGGCACGCTCGGGGTCGCGGCCGGCGAGGAAATGGTGCGCCAGTTCGCCAGCCCGGTCGGCGGCCGAGGGTCCGAACGTGCGTTCCAAACGCTCACCCACACGGCGATGGAGACGCGCCTTCCGGCTGGGCGGAATTCGCTCGTATAGGACCTGCTGATATAGGGAGTGCCCGAAGGTGAACCACGACGATACCTCGTCGTCCGGCCATTCGGTTAGGCTGCAGGGCCGCAGTAGTGTTCCGCGGGAGGCTAGCTCCGCGCACTGCCCCTCAACCTCCTCTGCATCGCGGCCGAGAACCATGGCGACGATCACCGGCGAGAACTTCACACCTGCTACCGAAGCGCATTCCAGAAGTTCTTCCTCGGGTTCTTGTAAGCCCTCCAGCTTGCGTTGGATCATTGCCGCCAGGTTTCCCGGAACGCCGCGGGGCAGCTCGCTGCCGGCTCCCTACGAAGACCAATAGTCCACCAGCGCGTGTGCAAACAGAGGGTTTCCAGAGGTGCGTTCGCGAATCGTGGCGGCCAACTGCGCCGTCCCTTCGGAGTCAGGCCTCTGCGTGAGGATTATTTGCGCGATTGCGTCTTCGCTGAGGAGGCTTGGCCGGATAACGTTGCACTGTCCGCGAAGATGAAGCTCTTCTGTAAGCGATTCCAGCGCTCTTCCGGACTCGCCGGCATCGCGCGCGCGATTTGTTCCGATCAGGAGAAAGCGCGCTGGTTGTTGGCGGCGTGCCAGGGCGCTGATGAGCTCGAGCGTGGAGGGGTCCGCCCAGTGAAGATCCTCGAGAGCCATGACCACCGGGAAGCGTTCCGCGATGGCTTCTACAGCTTCGGCTAGCTCGCGGAGCATCCGGTCGCGGGTGACGCCGAGGATGCGTTCCTGGAGACTGCTGAAGACCGCGGGTTCGACTAGCGAGGGCATCTGCACCAGCCAGGAAGGCGCGTGGCGTGAGAGAAGATCCACAACGCTTGTGCCGTTGGTGCCGCGGCAGATTCTTCCCAGAGCTTCGAGCACGGGCATGTAAGCTTCGCCTTCGCCGGAATGCTCCACGCATTGTCCGGTCCCGAGCAGTAAGGCGCCATCGTTTGACGGCAGGCCGGCGAGGAACGCGTGCAGCAGTTCGGTCTTTCCAATGCCGGCTTCGCCGGTGATGCAAACAAACTGACGCTGTCCCTGCAGGGCGGAGTTGAGAGACGCTCGTAGGGCTCCGAGTTCCGGGTCACGCTGGAGCAGTTTCGGCCCGGGCAAGCGGCTGAACTGTTCCGGGCCCTGCGGTCCGAGCTTCGAAGAGCCGCCCGCGAAGCGCACGGCTCCGAGGAAGCGGTAGCCTTTCCCGGTCACAGTTTCGATCCACTTCCCTTCGGGATCGACTTCACGGAAGGTCTTGCGCAGCACGGTAATGCTTAGCGCGAGGTTGTTTTCCTCAACCACGGTCTCGGGCCAGACCAGCGTCATCAGCTCGTCTTTGGTCACCAGCTTTCCGTGGCAGGCCACCAGAACACACAAGGTGTCGAACACCTTCGGGCGCAGCCGGATGGGGTTGCTGTGAAACGTCAGAGTCCGTTCCCGAGGATCGAGGCGGAATGAGCCGAACTCATAGATCTCACTCATTCTCAGGAACATAGTAAGCCAAAGGAAACTTAAAGAAAAGTTTGAGACGACTTTAACGACCTGCGGGGGCCTGTTGCAGCAGAATCGGATTGTCGGTTGGGACACTCAGCCGTGCAAAGGAGAAAGCGATGAGTAGCAGCGAACGATTTCCGGTGATTGCGACGAAGCTTGAAGTATCGCTGGAACCCGGACCGCGACTCCCGGCAGGGCTTTCCTACCGGAACGATCCCAAGTCCGACCAAACCAACAACCTGGCCATTACGGCCCCCAAGGAGATGAAGACAATGACGACGACCATCAATCAAGCGACCATCAACGGCGTGAACGTGGATGCACTGGAACAAAGCATCGCCGCCATGAAAGACGATCCGCGCGTGGCTGCCTTCCAATTCCGGAGCTCGAGCCGCTGGCTGGGCGGGGCGGTGATCGCCTCCACCTTCGCCGGCTATCTGCAGGATGGCCTGTACGTGGCGCGCGACACACCACACGAGCTGGGCGGCGACGAACCGGCCGCGCTGCTAGGCACTGGGACTCAGGTGAGCCCGACTGGTCACCTTCTGCACGCGCTCAGCCACTCGCTGGCGGTCGCCTTGGCCTATCACGGAGCGGCTCGGCGTGTGGAAATCGAATCGATCAAGATCGATGTGGAAGGCAAGTTGGACCTGCAAGGTCTGCTGGGTCTGGACGAAACGGTGAAACCGGGATTCAAGCACATTCACGTGACTTTCCGCCTAGATTCGCCGAACTCGAGCGCCGAAGTGTACGATCTGTTTCAATACGTGCAGGCCCGCTCACCGATCGCCTCGACCCTGAGCCAGGCGGTCAACGTGCAGTGGAATTTCGAGATCGAGGAGAGCAACTCCCGTCCGGAATCCGATGAAGTGCGCCACGGCGTAAACGTGAAAGACCTGGTCGCAACCGTGGGCGCGATTCAGGAGAACCCGGTCCTTGCCCGGTGCAACTTCTACGGTTCCGCGGAATGGGAGGGTGGAGCTCGCGTCAAATCGAGCAGCCCGGGTTTCGACCAGGCGGAGGGCGACCAGATCATTCGCCATCGTGATCCTGCCCCCAAGGGGTACGTGGGTGATGAACCCAAAGCGCTGCTGGGCTCTGATGCCGGTCCGTCATCGGCGGAGGCGCTGCTGCAATCGATGGCGAACTGCGTCACTGTCACCAGTTCTTACCACGCGGCCGCCCGGGGCATCGCTCTGGACGCTTTCGAGGTGGACTTCGAAGGCGACATGGACCTGCGTGGGTTTGTCGATGTCGATGACACGGTATCGCCTGGTTACCAGAACATCCGGGCGAACGTGTACGTCAAGGCTGGCGCGCCACGCTCAGAGGTGGAGGAGTTCATGAAGTTCGCAAC
Source organism: Bryobacteraceae bacterium (assembly GCA_035455185.1). GTDB lineage: Bacteria > Acidobacteriota > Terriglobia > Bryobacterales > Bryobacteraceae > JAEHDI01. Next base: position 12,277 of record DATIFQ010000411.1, read on the forward strand.
CCAACACTCACCAATGTGCAACAGCGTGTCGAAGCCCGTGCAACTGACATTTTCTCTGGTTCACAACGGAAGCTGCGTAGGGGGTCCGGGAAGATGACCGTCGATTGCTGCGGCGCCGTGTTTCCAGCCGGTGCCGCAGCTCTTGCCCGATCTTGTGAAAAGGGGAGCGAACGATGAAGGTCCAACCCACTGCGATCAATAAACTGGCGTCCACGCTGCACGGGCGGATCCTCGAGCCTTCGCAGCCAGATTTCGACGCAGCACGCGAAATCTGGAATCGGCTGTATGAGCGACGGCCGGCCCTGGTGGTCCGATGCGAAAGCCGCTCGGATGTGGCCAAAGCGGTACGCTTCGCTCGCGAGCATGATCTTGAAATCGCGGTGAAGGGAGGAGGACATCATGTGGCGGGACATGCTGCTTGCGATGGCGGTTTGTTGCTGGACCTGTCCAGGATGCGAGGGGTCCGCATCGATCCACAGCGGCGAATCGCCACGGCGCTCGGTGGCTGTACCTGGGCCGACTTCGATCCGGAGACCCAGGAATTCGGCCTTGCCTGCACTGGGCCGATCGTTTCCATGACCGGCTTGCCCGGGTTCCTTCTGGGGGGTGGGTTCGGATGGTTGCATCGCAGGCTCGGACTCGGCTGCGATCATCTGGTGGCCGCCGATCTGGTCAATGCCGAGGGCGAGTATGTGAGAGCGACTATGAACCACGATCCCGAACTGCTATGGGGGTTGCGGGGAGCAGGGTGGAATTTCGGTGTTGTTACTTCGATGGAGTTGAAGCTCGATCCTGTCGGCCCGCAAGTACTGGCCGGGGTGATCTATTTCCCGATCGAACGCTTTGCTGGGCTGACGCGATTTCATCAGGCCTCGATGGCGGACGCGCCCGAGGATTTGACGACATGGCTAATCCTGAGGCTGGGGCCGCGGAATCCTGCGATTCCAGAGTTCTTGCACGGGCAGCCGGTCTGCGCGGTCGGCTTCTGCCATTGCGGTGGAGAGGCAGATGCAGAAGGATGGGCAAACCGGATTCGTGCCCTGCCCGGTGCGTTCGCCGACTCGATCACGTGGAAGCCGTACGTCGACTGGCAGCGGGCCTTGGATGGGCGATGGGGGAACGGGTTCTACAACGATTGGCGGTCGTTCTTCTTCGATGACCTTCAGCCGGAATGTGTCGAAGTCCTTTTGGAACACATGATGAGGCTGGAGTCACCGCTCACCGACATCAAGATTCCCCATCTGGGTGGAGCCATCGCGCGGGAGCCCGTGGGAGGCGCGTCCTTCGGAAATCGCCGCAGCCGGTATTGTCTTGTGATCCAGGGCAGATGGAGCGAACCTGCCGGCTCGGACAAGCATCTTCAGTGGTCTAAGGATCTTCAGTCCGCTCTGCGGCCTTTCAGCGCAAGCGGAGCGTATGTGAATTTCCTGGGACGGGATGAGGACAGCCGGATCGTGTCGGCGTACGGGGAAGAGGGGTATCGGAGACTCGCGATACTGAAAGATAGGATGGATCCTGACAACATCTTCCACTTGAATCCGAACATCGGGCCCCAAAGCGGGCGAGTCAGGCAGGCGAATCAGTTCCATCGTGAATAGCAGCGTATTAGTAATGGACACGATCCGTGCTCGTAGTTGGGTAACGGACGAACCGGAGATTGCCGGGATCGGGACCGCCAAGCCTGCTGTCCGAATCCCCGACGATCGGCCTGCTGAGCAGGACTAAAGAGAAAAGGATATAATTCATTCCACTTGAGAGGCGGCGCGTGGAAGATCAGGTATCATTGAGCATCCGGCAGTTTACGGAGGCATGGCGTGTGTTTTGCACGGTGTCTCCGGACCATGTGGTAGCGGACCTTAATGGGATGGAGTGCATCTTCAGTGGTCTGCCAATTCCATTTTTCAACGTCGTCGTGATCACGGAAAGAAGCGTCTCAACTGAAGCGCTGCACCGTCACGGCAGAGCAGCGTGCGAATGGACCGCAGGGAAGGATGTGCCCTGGTTTCTCGTCGTCACACACGAAACGCTCGCGGATGGTACAGACGCGGCGGCGGTCCTCGGTGAGTGCGGGCTGGCGCCAATGGTGTCGCTGACCGGCATGCTGGCCCGGCGGGTGGCCCCGGCTGAGAGCCTGCCGGAGGGATTGGAGTTAGCCCGACCAGACGACGACGCGGGCTGTGCGGCGCTCTTGGCAGTGAACGGGGCGGCGTATGGCATTCCGTTAGACGCCGGCATCGAAACAATTGGCTCGCACAGTTTATGGAAGGATCACGTCGCCGTAGTGGGAAAGGTGGGCGGGAAGCCCGTTAGTTGCGCCGCGGTCCTGATGGTGGAAGAGCATCGTTACGTCGCATTCGTTGCAACGGACCCCAGCCATCAACGACGCGGTTATGCGGACGCGGCGATGAGGTACGCTCTCGATCTGGCCGCCCGCGCCTTTGGGGAGACTCCCACCGCGCTCCACGCCACGGACGCGGGCCGCCCGGTGTACGAACGCATGGGCTACGCGCCGATCTCCAGACACACGCTCTTCATCGAGAAGAAGTTCCTGGGCGAGCATTGACCGGATTCCCAGCCAGCGACCGGGCACGGTCACCCGTGCGGTGCACAGAAATGCCGACCGCATGCGGTCTTGGAGTTGGCGCGGTTCCCGCCTGGCGAACCCAGAACCAGAAGAAGGAGGCAACCGATGCCAGCTTCTGACGGCGAGCAGCCAATCGAGTACGGCATTTACACAGCCCAGGACGCGGATGCGATGGCTCGGCTGCTGGGTGAAGTGTTCAGCCGAAGGGATCCGCCCGCGGTGGCGGTCGGGCTGACCGCTCCGGAGTTCGAGGCTTTCGTCCGACTGTACTGTTCCAAAGCGGCCGCCGAGGGCTTGACCATCCTGGCGCGACATGCGGGCACGCTGGAGTTGGCCGGTGCGTTGCTAGCCGAGGATAGCGCGTTGGCGCCGCCCGGCGGGATGGAGAGACTGAGTCCGAAGTTTGAGCCTATCTTCGACATCCTGGGTCAGCTCGATGCCGAGTATCGCTGCGGCCGGCCCCCGCACCCCGGCGAGTCGCTCCACTTGTTTCTTCTCGGGGTGGCGGAATCCGCCGCGGGCCGCGGTGTAGCGCAGCATCTCGTCACCACCTGCCTCGAGTACGGCGCGCGCAAAGGCTATCAACTCTCTGTTACCGAAGCCACGAACACGGTGTCGCAGCACATTTTCCGGAAGCTGGGATTTGTCGAGCGCGTGCGGCGGTCCTACTCCAGTCATCGCTTCGCCGGGCGTGCCATGTTTGCGTCGATCGCCGAGCAGGGAGGCCCTATCCTTATGGACAGGTCGCTCGCGACCTGATGGGCCACGCACACTGGATCTGCCAGACCGCCCAACTGGCCATGGTTCAAAGCCGGTTATCTGCTGTTATCGCTCGGCACTGCCAGCGGCCGCCACACGGAAATCGCGGGTGCTCCGCGCTCAAGCTGTCAGTCCCGCCTCACCGAAGGCGACTAGAATGGAAGTGGCCGGCCTGCTGCCGCCCCTAATAATCCGATCTTTTCGGCGTCACCTGGGCTGGATTTTTCTAGGCGAGCTGAAATCTTTGGCAGGTAGCGTGGAGCCCGCTCCGTTCTCCGATCACAACGCGATCTGGGTCCACGTTAGCCTGTAGTACCGCCTCAGGCGGCCCGCTCCCGCACCTCGCCGGACTTCTTTCCACTGTCCTGCCCGGCCCACCGCGCTCGGATACACTGAGATCACCGATTACGAACGGAGAGAATTTGCAGACCATGTCCGCTCTCAAGAAGATTCTCCTGCCGGTCGA